>NZ_JAHWBL010000045.1:0-28263 GCF_029493445.1 Nocardioides sp. ChNu-99
CCGCCGCGGGCGGGCCCCCCGGGCTGCCGGGCGGTGCGCGCCGCCGTACGACGGGGGGCTCCGGCTGGGTGGGCGCCCCCGACCGACGCCGCGGGCGGAGCGGGGGGCCGACGTTCTCGGGCTCGCGGCCCGACGACCGCGACCCGCAGGGGGTGGAGGGGGAGGTACGCCGCCTCGTCGCCCAGCGCGGGTGGGAGCTCGACCTGCGGGTGCACGGGGTGTTCGGGCGCTGGGCCGAGCTGGTCGGGCCGGACGTGGCGGAGCACTCGACGCCGGAGTCGTTCGTCGACGGCCGCCTCGTGGTGCGCGCCCGGGCGACGGCCTGGGCCACGCAGCTGCGGCTGCTGGCGCCGACGCTGCTGCAGCGGATCAACACCGAGCTCGGCTCCGGCACGGTCACGGCGATCGAGGTCCTCGGGCCCCAGGGGCCGTCGTGGAAGAAGGGCCCGCGCAGCGTGCGCGACGGCCGGGGGCCGCGCGACACCTACGGGTGAGCCGGGCGCGGCCGAGCCCTCCGAGCGGCCGGACCGCCTGGGTGCGCAGGAGACGATCTGCGGGCCTCGCGGTGGTGGGGGGACCCACCCGGCACCCTGCGCGCCCCTCCACGGTGGGTTCCCGAGCCGCCTGAGGCGGTCCGAGCCCGCGACTCGCCCCCCACCCTGGGGACGCCTGCGTGTCTCCGGGCCTCCACGGCGGTAGGATGGGCGTCGGTGACCGTCCTCGGGCGGTCATCGCGTGTGTCGCGGCTCCCGGTCGCGACCCGGGTCGAGGAGAAGAGGGAACGCGCGTGAGCGACGACGAGCAGATCGAGACGCCGGGAGTGCCGGAGACGCCCGAGATGCCCGGGAGCGCCGAGGAGGCGATGGCCCAGCCGGTGTCCGCCTCCATCGTCGACGACGGGGCCTACGACGCGTCCGCGATCCAGGTGCTCGAGGGCCTCGAGGCCGTGCGCAAGCGCCCGGGCATGTACATCGGCTCGACCGGCGCCCGCGGCCTGCACCACCTCATCTGGGAGATCGTCGACAACGCGGTCGACGAGGCGCTCGCCGGCCACTGCGACCGCATCGTCGTGACGCTGACCGACGACGGCGCGATCCGCGTCGAGGACAACGGCCGCGGCATCCCGACCGACACCGCCCCCGGCCAGGAGCTGCCGGCCGTGACGCTGGCGCTCACCGTGCTGCACGCGGGCGGCAAGTTCGGCGGCGGCGGCTACAAGGTCTCCGGTGGTCTGCACGGCGTGGGCGTCTCCGTCGTCAACGCGCTGTCGAGCCGCCTCGTGGTCGAGGTGAAGAACCGCGGCCACCTGTGGCGCCAGACGTTCCAGCTCGGCGCGCCCGACGGGCCGCTCGAGAAGGTCCGCCCGATGGAGGAGGGCGAGTCCACCGGCACGACGGTCTCGTTCTGGGCGAGCGAGGACATCTTCGAGACGACGGAGTACTCGCTCGAGACCATCACCTCGCGCATCCGCGAGATGGCCTTCCTCAACAAGGGCCTCGAGATCGTCGTGCGCGACGACCGCCCGGCGGCCTCCGGCATCGCCGACGCGGTCGAGGACGACACGATCGACGAGACGGTCGACGGCGGGCACGACGCGCTCGGTCGCGGCGCCGGCGGCGGCCTCGAGCAGGTCTTCCGCTACGACCGCGGCCTGGTCGACTACGTCGAGCACCTCAACCGCAGCAAGGCGGTCGCGAACCCGACCGTCATCTCCTTCGAGGCCCAGACGCCCGACAGCGTCGAGAACCACATGAGCCTCGAGGTCGCGATGCAGTGGAACACCTCCTACAACGAGTCGGTCCACACCTTCGCGAACACGATCAACACCCACGAGGGCGGCACGCACGAGGAGGGCTTCCGCGCGGCGCTCACCTCGCTCGTCAACAACTGGGGCGAGACGTGGGGCCTGGTGAAGAAGAAGGAGGACCGGGTCTCGGGCGAGGACATCCGCGAGGGCCTCACCGCGATCATCTCCATCAAGCTGGGCGAGCCGCAGTTCGAGGGCCAGACGAAGACCAAGCTCGGCAACACCGAGGCGAAGGGCTTCACCCAGCGCATCGTCAACGAGCAGCTGGGTGACTGGTTCGAGCGCAACCCGGCCGAGGGCAAGGACATCGTGCGCAAGGCGCAGTCGGCGGCCCACGCGCGCATCGCGGCGCGCAAGGCCCGCGACCTGGCCCGCGACCGCAAGGGCCTGCTGGGCCGCAGCGGCCTGCCGGGCAAGCTGAGCGACTGCCAGTCGACGAACCCCGCCGAGTGCGAGGTGTTCATCGTCGAGGGTGACTCCGCCGGCGGCTCCGCGCGCCAGGGCCGCGACCCGCGCGTGCAGGCGATCCTCCCGATCCGCGGCAAGATCCTCAACGTCGAGAAGGCGCGCATCGACAAGGTCCTGGGCAACCAGGAGGTGCAGTCGATCATCTCCGCGCTGGGCACGGGCATCACCGAGGAGTTCGACCTCGCCAAGCTGCGCTACCACAAGGTCGTGCTGATGGCGGACGCCGACGTCGACGGCCACCACATCAACACGCTGCTGCTGACGCTGCTCTTCCGCTTCATGCGCCCGCTCATCGAGAACGGCCACGTCTACATGGCCCAGCCGCCGCTCTACCGCCTGCGCTGGAACAAGCCGGCCGACCACGAGTTCGTCTACTCCGACGCCGAGCGCGACGCGCTGCTGAAGGCCGGCCACGACGCCGGCAAGAAGCTGCCGAAGGAGAACCCGGTGCAGCGCTACAAGGGTCTGGGCGAGATGAACGCCAAGGAGCTGTGGGAGACCACGATGGACCCCGACCAGCGCCTGCTCCTCCAGGTGACGCTGGACGACGCCGCCCACGCCGACGAGATCTTCTCGATCCTCATGGGCGAGGACGTCGAGCAGCGCCGCTCGTTCATCCAGCGCAACGCCAAGGACGTCCGCTTCCTCGACATCTAGGACCTGCCGGTGCGGGTACGGCGGCGCGTGCCGCCGTACTCGTCAGGAGAGTCTGAACCGATCTACAGCTGTTCCTAGATTCATCTAGAACTCCGGAGAGAGAGCAATCGTGACCGAGACCCCCACCGACGGCGGCCTGCCGCTGGGGCCTGGCGGCCGCATCGAGCACGTCGAGCTGCAGACGTCGATGCAGCGGGCCTACATCGACTACGCGATGGCGGTCATCGTCGGGCGCGCGCTGCCCGACGTGCGGGACGGCCTCAAGCCGGTGCACCGCCGGGTGCTCTACGCGATGTACGACGGCGGTTACCGCCCCGACCGCGGCTTCAGCAAGTGCAGCCGCGTCGTCGGTGACGTGATGGGTCAGTACCACCCGCACGGCGACTCGGCGATCTACGACACCCTCGTGCGCCTCGCGCAGCCGTGGGTGATGCGCGCGCCGCTCATCCAGGGCCAGGGCAACTTCGGCTCGCCGGGCAACGACGCGGCGGCCGCGATGCGGTACACCGAGTGCCGGATGGCGCCGCTCGCGCTCGAGATGGTGCGGGACATCGACCAGGACACGGTCGACTTCCAGCCCAACTACGACGGCCGCTCGCAGGAGCCGACGGTGCTGCCGTCGCGCTACCCGAACCTGCTGGTCAACGGCTCGGCCGGCATCGCGGTCGGCATGGCGACCAACATCCCGCCGCACAACCTGCGCGAGGTGGCCGCCGGCGTGCAGTGGGCGATCGAGCACCCGGACGCGTCGCGCGAGGAGCTGCAGGACGCGCTCATCGAGCGCATCAAGGGTCCCGACTTCCCCAACGGTGCGCTCATCGTGGGCACGCAGGGCATCGAGCAGACCTACCGCACCGGCCGCGGCTCGGTGACGCAGCGCGCGGTCATCGACGTTGACGAGGACAGCCGCGGGCGCACCGTGCTCGTCATCACCGAGCTGCCCTACATGGTCAACCCGGACAACCTGGCGCTGAAGATCGCCGAGCTCGCCGACTCCGGCAAGGTGCAGGGCATCGCGGACGTCCGCGACGACACCTCGGACCGCACGGGCCAGCGGCTCGTCGTCGTGCTCAAGCGCGACGCCGTCGCCCGCGTGGTGCTCAACAACCTGCTCAAGCACACCGAGCTGCAGACCAACTTCAGCGCGAACATGCTGGCCCTGGTCGACGGCGTGCCCCGCACGCTGTCGATCGACCAGTTCATCAGCAACTGGCTGGCCCACCAGATCGAGGTCATCCAGCGGCGGACGCGCTACCGCCTCCGCAAGGCGGAGGAGGAGGCGCACGTCCAGCGCGGCCTGGTGAAGGCGCTCGAGGCGCTCGACGAGGTCATCGCCCTCATCCGCCGCTCGCCCGACGTCGCCGAGGCGAAGGCGGGCCTCATGGACCTGCTCGACGTCGACGAGGTGCAGGCCGACTACATCCTCGCGATGCAGCTGCGGAACCTCGCGGCCCTGCAGCGCCAGAAGATCATCGACCGGCTGGCCGAGCTCGAGCTGATCATCGCGGACCTGAAGGACATCCTCGCCAACGAGTCGCGCCAGCGGCAGATCGTCTCCGACGAGCTCGCGGCGATCGTGGAGAAGTACGGCGACGACCGCCGTACCCAGATCATCGCGGCCGCCGGCGACATGTCGATGGAGGACCTGATCCCCGACGAGGACCTCGTCGTCTCCATCACGCGGGGTGGGTACGCGAAGCGCACCCGCGCCGACCTGTACCGCACGCAGAAGCGCGGCGGGAAGGGCGTGCGTGGCGCCTCGCTGCGCGGTGACGACGTGGTGGAGCACTTCATCGCGACGACGAACCACCACTGGCTGCTGTTCTTCACCACCGCCGGGCGGGTCTACCGCACGAAGGCCTACAACCTGCCCGAGGCGAGTCGCGACGCGAAGGGCGGCCACGTGGCCGGCCTGCTGAGCTTCCAGCCCGACGAGGAGATCGCGCAGGTGCTGGCGATCCGCGACTACGAGCAGGCGCCGTACCTGGTGCTCGCCACCCGCAACGGGCTGGTCAAGAAGACGCGCTTGGGCGACTACAACTCCCCGCGCCAGGCGGGCGTCATCGCCATCAACTTCCGCGAGGACGACGACGAGCTCATCGGCGCCGAGCTGGTGGACGACCGCGACGAGATCCTGCTGGTGTCCCGCAAGGGCCAGGCGATCCGCTTCGCGGCCGACGACACCCAGCTGCGCCCGATGGGCCGCGCGACCTCGGGCGTGACGGGCATGAAGTTCCGCGAGGGCGACGCGCTGCTGTCGATGTCGGTCATCCGCGCCGCGCAGGTCGAGGCGGAGGAGGCGGCCGAGGCCGCGGCCGCCGAGGCAGGGGAGTCGACCGAGGGCGACCTGCCGGGCGTGAAGGAGCAGTACGTCTTCACCATCACCGACGGCGGCTTCGCGAAGCGCACGCGCATCAGCGACTACCGCAGCCAGTCGCGCGGCGGCCTGGGCATCAAGGCGATGGCGCTGGCCAACGAGGACCGCGGCTCGCTCGTGGGGGCGTTCATCGTGGAGGAGGGCGACGAGATCCTCTCGATCACCCAGTCGGGTCAGGTCGTGCGCAGCCCGATCAACGAGGACTTCCGCGCGACCGGGCGGTCCACGATGGGCGTGAAGTTCGTCAGCCCCAAGTCGAACGACGCCGTCGCCGTGGTCGCCCGCTCCGTCGAGGCCCGCGCCGAGGAGATCCTCGACGAGGCCGAGGAGGCGGGCGAGCTCAGCGGTGAGCCCAGTGGTGACGCCGACTCGGTCATCGACGCCGAGGCGGTGGCGGGTTCGCCGGAGGGTGGCACAATCGCCCAGGATGAGTCCGCTGGCGCGACCGAAGGTGCCGACGGCGACAGCGACGACGCAGAAGGCGAGGACGAGGTCTGATGGCCGACGACGCCACCTCCACCCGCACGACGACGGCGCCGCGGCCGCCCCAGCAGCGGCCCCCCGGCCAGGGCGCGGGCAGCACCTCGCCGACCCAGCTGCGCAAGCGGCGGGTACGCCGGGCACAGCTGCGGCTCACCCGCATCGACCCGTGGTCGGTGATGAAGACGGCGTTCCTGCTCTCCATCGCCTTCGCGGTCGTGACCGTCGTGTCGGTCTTCATCGTGTGGAGCGTGCTCGGCGCCGCCGGCGTGTGGGACTCGATCAACTCCACCATCGCCGACGTGCTGGGCTCCGAGGGCAGCGGTGACTTCGACGTGCAGAACTACGTCGGCATGTCCCGCGTGCTCGGCCTGACGATGCTGATCTCCGCGGTGAACGTCATCCTCATCACTGCCATGGCGACCCTCGGCGCGTTCCTCTACAACCTCGCCGCCGCCCTGCTGGGTGGCATCGAGGTCACCCTGGCGGAGGAGAGCGACCGCTGATCGTCGCCGGTCTCGCTGGTTGAGGCGGGCGCTGGTTCCGGTGGTTGAGGTGGCTGCTGGTTCGGTGGTTGAGGTGGGCGCGCTAGCGCCCCTCGAAACCACAGGTGGCCGCGCCAGCGCCCGCACCGGTGGTTGAGGTGGCCGCGCCAGCGGCCCTCGAAACCACCACGTCACCCAGTTTTGGCGGGACGAACACGCTCCGGTAGCATTCCGCGCGGCGTACGTCGTTCCGCCACCCCGGGCCTATAGCTCAGACGGTTAGAGCGCTTCCCTGATAAGGAAGAGGTCACAGGTTCAAGTCCTGTTAGGCCCACCACCGCAACGCCCCACGGACCACCGTGGGGCGTTGTCGCGTTCCGGGGCCGGTAGCGTCGGCGGGGTGAGCAGGCGACCTCCCCGGCGTCGAGGCTGGCCGGTCCGGGCCGACGAGTTCGACCTCCCGGACCTGCCGGAGCCGTACCTCATCCGCTACTACCCCCACTCGCCCGCACGGTCGCCGGACACCGTGTTCCGCTACCGGCTCGAGCTGTGCGAGCGGCGGAAGCTGCTGGGCGTCGTGCCGTGGCCGCGGATGCTGTTGCGCGAGGAGTTCTCCGGGTGGCAGGTCAGCGACTCGGGCAAGCGCCGCTGGGCCGTCGCGACCTTCCTGCAGCGCGTCGTGGCTGAGGGGTACGTCGACGCCGACGCCCTGCCGGCGCGGATGCTGCGTAAGAAGTGAGGGCGTGGCCCGACAGCGTGGTGCTCTCACCGCTCCGTGTCAGGCGCTGGCCAGGGCACTCAGCTGAGGCCGGACCCGTTCGTAGGCGGCAACGCCGTCTCGTGCTGGGGCGGGCACTCGGATGAGCGGCGGGTGACCCAAGGTCGGGACCACCAGGTCGCGCAGCGCGTCGTGGTACGCACGCTGGCGCAGCCGCCCCGCGTCACCGAAGCCGGCCGCGGACTTTGACGCCCGGTAGCGGTCCGATCTTGGTGCCCATTCGGCGCAGAGCTCGCGGTACTCGGCAAGGTCGAAGCCGAGCGGGGTCCCGGGCGGGTAGAGGTCGAGGCTGCGGAGCCGCCAGAAGGTGAAGTGCTGGGACTCGTCGACCTCGATGAACGTGCCGGACGGCTCGTGCAAGAAGTCGCCAGGCAGGGGGGTCAGACGCTTGGCCCGCTGCTGCGTCTCCACGCCGCCGAGTGCCTCGAAGATCCGGCCGAGTGTCTCGCGCACCTCGTGGGCTTCGGGGGGCAGACCGTAGTGACCTCGCTGGTTCAGCCACGGCACCTTCGCGCGCGTCAGCGCGATCCCGTCCGCAGCAGCGGCGTTCGCGAAAGCCCGTTCGCAGTCACCCACCGGCATGAAACCCACCCTAGGGGCGGGTGCGGACTGCCACCATGGGGCGCATGACGCGTATCGCGGGAGTCGTCGACCTGGCCACGGTCATGACGAACCTGAGCCAGCAACGGCCGGTGTTCCACTCGGAGGCCGACTTCCAGTTCGCCCTGGCGCAAGCCGTCGCGGCTGCCGACTCCTCCATCGAGGTGCGCCTCGAGGTGCGGCAGCCCGCCGAGCGCGCCGAGTACGTCGACATCGTGTGCCAGGGACCGCAGCGCCGGACGTTCATCGAGCTCAAGTACGCCACCGCCTCCTGGCTCGGTGAGGACGGTCGGGGCGAGCAGTTCCAGCTCAAGAACCACGCCGCGTACGACCTGGCCCGCCGCTACTTCATCCACGACGTGCACCGTCTGGAGCGGTTCACCGAAGCTGTCCCCGACGCCGACGGTGTCGCCCTCATGCTGACGAACGAGCCGGGTCTGTGGAATCCGCCCACGGGGCGCGTCACCCGCGACACCAACTTCCGAGTCCATGAGGGCAGGACGCTCACCGGGCATCTCGCATGGGGGAGCGGTGACACGCCCCGGTACGACCAGAACCTGACCGGCACCTACGCCGTCAATTGGCACGACTACTCGGAACTCGACGGAGGCAGGGGCTTGTTCCGTTGGCTGGCGCTCCCCGTCGGCAGCGCCAGTTGAACGCGGCAACGCCCCGCGGATGACCCGCGGGGCGCTGCGCGTGGAGTCGACGGTGACTGCCGGCGTACCTGCTCAAGTCAGAGCGCCGGCCCGTACCCACCGCACGTCGGCCGGAAGCCCTCAGGTCCGTCGTTCAGCGCGTTCACCGTCAGCTGCAGCGTCGGCTCGTCGAGGAACAGCCCGACGTGGCCGACGCGGTTGTCGGCGCAGAGGTTCTGGAGCACGACGTTCTCGGCGCCGGGGATCGACTGCGTCGATGACGGCGTCACGACGGTGTCGTAGCGCGTCTGGATGGTCATGTAGTCGGGCCCGGCAGGCACGCTCGGGTCGGCCTGCAGCGCGTCCATGAACCGGCTGCCGCGCGCCTGGTCGGTCACGCCCGGCGCCTGCAGGAGGCTCGCGAACGCCTCGGCGAAGCCGAGCAGCCGCAGCGACTGCCCGAGGGTGGCGATGCCGTTGAGCGTGGTGCCGTTCTGGCTGCCGCCCCACGAGACGTAGTCGTCGATCTTCGCCGCGCCGCCGGCGGTCTTGATGTAGGCGTAAGGCACGAGCCCGCCCTGGCTGTGGCCGACGACGTCGACCTTCGCGGCGCCGGTGCGGGTGCGCACCTGGTCGACGAACGTGCCGAACGCGGTCACCGACCGGCTGACCTGCCCGAGCCCGCCGATGCGGCCGAGGGAGGAGAGCGTCATCCCGTAGTTCTGCGCGTAGACGCAGTAGCCCTCGTTGCGCAGCCGCGGCGCGAGCTTCACGAAGTTCGACCCGAAGTTCACGAACGTCGCGTGCTGCAGGATCACCGGGTCGGGGTGCTCCGGGCTCGGCACGCAGCCCCAGTCGTTGACGCCCCGCAGGTACCCCGGGCTCACCACGAAGTTCGTGACCGCCGTGGCGAGGCCCCCCTCGCGGTACGTCGTCGAGCTCGCGGCCTGCGCCGCCGTGCCCGAGCCGGCCGCGACGAGTCCGAGACTGAGGGCGAGGGCGCACGCGGCGGTGCGCAGCAGCTGCTTCATGGATTCTCCCGAGGTCTGCGGCGCCGCCCCGTTGTGACGCCGGCCACTGAGAGTACGGTGTTCTCGCTCCCTCGCGGAAGGCCCTGCCGGCGTCGGCCGGTGGGGTACGGCGGCGCCCCGTGCGGTAGATTCGCCCGCGTTCGAGACGCTCAGAAGGGGCTCGCCATGAAGAAGATCGTGCTCACGCTGCTCGCCGTCAGCGGCGCGGTGCTGGCCAAGAAGAAGCTGGACGAGAGCAAGGCCGAGCAGGCCCTGTGGGCCGAGGCCACCGACCCCGTCTCGAAGTGAAGTCCGCGCCGCGCGAGCGGCGCGGCTGCGTCAGTACGACGCACGAGGGGCCTTGGCGCAATTGGTAGCGCACCTGCTTTGCAAGCAGGGGGTTAGGGGTTCGAGTCCCCTAGGCTCCACCAGGTTGCCGGTCTAGCGCCTGTCGCTGGTAGCCAGCCGAGGGGGTTCTGGTGCAAGAGGGCGTCTACGAGTCACTTGTCACGCACCAACTGGCACACCGTATGGATGCGTCGGACCTCCTCGCCACCGTGGCGTCCGTGGACCCCGCCGACGAGCCCCACGTCATTGCTCAACACGTGGCGAGCTTGCTCGAACGCCGACTGGAGGCAATCCGGGACCCCGCCGACCGCGTCGATCTTGTCAACGCAGTCATCGAACTCGTGGACGCCGCAGAGACAGTGCAGCGACCTACGCGGCAACTGCACGCAATGGCTCCAGCTCAGGGGCCTCAGCGGAACCTGACGGTTTCCCCTCGGCCAGCAACGCCGCTGGGAGCGGCTGCGCTACTGACCAACGCCCACGACGAGCCAAGTCTGGCGGGTGAACTGAGAGCGGAGCTGGGTTCCGCTGACTCGGTAGACCTCATCTGCGCCTTCGTTCGCTGGCACGGTCTGCGCTTGCTCGAGGACGCACTCGCTGAGGTCCGTCGGCGAGGCGTACCCCTTCGCGTCATCACCACGACGTACCTCGGCTCGACCGAACGACGGGCTCTGGACCGTCTCGTTCGTGAGTACGGCGCCGAGGTGCGGGTGCAGTACGACGCACAGCGCACCCGCCTCCACGCCAAGGCGTGGCTGTTCCGCCGGCGCACTGGCTTCGACACTGCCTACGTCGGCTCCTCGAACCTTTCCCGGGCAGCGCTTCTCGACGGGGTCGAGTGGAACGTCCGGCTCGCGACTGCCGCGACGCCGGCACTGATCCAGAAGTTCGAGGCGACCTTCGACTCCTACTGGGCGGACCCGACGTTCGCGCGATACGACCCGGACATCGACCGGGACCGGCTGGACGACGCACTGGCGGAGGCCGCCGGCCGCACCGCGAGCGAGCGTGTGACGGTCAGTCTGGCCGGCCTGGAGGTCCGGCCGTTCCCCCATCAGCAGGTCATGCTCGACTCATTGGAAGCCGAGCGGGTCGTGCACGAACGGCACCGCAATCTCGTCGTCGCGGCGACGGGTACTGGGAAGACGGTGGTCGCCGCCCTCGACTACAAGCGCCTCTGTCTCGGTGGCGAGCAACCGCGGCTCCTCTTCGTCGCGCACCGGCAGGAGATCCTGGAGCAGGCTCGTCGCACCTATCGGGAAGTCCTCGCTGATGGCGCCTTCGGCGAGCTGTACGTAGCTGGCAAGCGCCCGGAGCGGTGGGACCACGTCTTTGCCAGCGTCCAGTCACTGACGGCATATGGGGTCGCCGCCATCCCCTCCGACGCGTTCGACATCGTGGTCATCGACGAGTTCCACCACGCCCTGGCGCCCACGTACCGGGCGCTTCTCGACCACCTCCAGCCGTCCGAGCTCCTCGGCCTCACCGCAACGCCCGAGCGAACCGACGGCACTGATGTGCGGTCGTTGTTCGACGGACGCACGGCCGCGGAACTGCGTCTGTGGGACGCCATTGGCGCCGACCTGCTGGTGCCTTTCCACTACTTCGCAGTCGCGGACGGAACCGACCTGACCGGCATCACGTGGCGCCGCGGTCGCGGGTACGACGAAGCAGAGCTCAGCGGTGTCTACACGGGGAACGACGCGCGCGCGGCGATCGTGCTCCGCGAGGTAAGCGACAAGCTGCCCGAGGTCGGCGTCATGCGCGCTCTCGGGTTCTGCGTGAGTGTCGACCACGCCGCGTACATGGCACGCGTGTTCAACGAAGCCGGGGTTCCGGCCGCATCGCTGAGTGGCGCATCCTCGGTGGCGGAGCGTCAATTGGTACTCGCGCAACTACGCGCGGGCGGCCTGAATGCCGTCTTCGCTGTGGACCTCTTCAACGAGGGTCTCGACATCCCCGAGATCGACACGGTCTTGATGCTGCGTCCGACGGAGAGTGCAACCGTCTTCCTGCAGCAGCTCGGGCGCGGCCTACGACGGACGCCGACGAAACCCGTGCTGACGGTCCTCGACTTCGTGGGCCTCCACCGCAAGGAGTTCCGGTTCGCCGATCGCTACCGAGCTTTGACCGGGTTACCGCGTCGACGGTTGGCGGCGGCTGTCCAAGACGGGTTCCCGTTCCTGCCCTCGGGCTGCCAGATCGTGATGGACCGGCAAGCACAGAACGTCATCCTCGACAACGTCCGGGCGCAGTTGTCCCCCAGGTGGCCCGCCCTGGTCGCGGAGGCGCGTGCCGCGAGGTCGTCGACCTTGGCGGGCTTCCTCTCGGACGCCGGGGTCGAGTTGGAGGACGTGCTGCGATCGGGAAAGCGGTCGTGGACCGAACTCCGTCGCGCGGCCGCACTACCAACGCCGTCAGCGGGTCCGGGCGAGGATTCCCTAGCTAAGCGGGTGCGCGCTCTAGCGCACGTTGACGATCCAGTGCGGTCGAAGGCCTACAAGGACCTGCTGAGTGAGGAAGCTGCTGGCGCGCGCGGCCCGCAGGAGGAATTGCTGGCACGCATGCTCTACTTCACGCTCTGGCCGGGTGGGGGACACGCGTCGTACGACGAGGGCCTGGCCGCACTGCGAGCAGAGCCCGCCCTTTGTTCAGAGATGGCACAGGTGGTGGACCTGGGGTTCGAGGCGGCTCGCAACGTCACCGCCGAACTTGACCTGGCCGGGGTGCCGCTCAGGGTGCATGCGCGATACCAACGCGAGGAAGTGCTGGCTGCTCTCGGTTACGCGTCGTTGTCTCGGCGCCCCAACTCGTTCCGAGAAGGGGTTCTGTACGTGCGCGAGCTGGACGTGGACGCCTTCTTCGTGACGCTCAGGAAATCCGAGGCGGCGTACTCGCCCACGACCATGTACCGCGACTATCCGATCGACCCTCAGCACTTCCACTGGGAGTCGCAGTCGACGACCACCCTGTCTTCGCCGACGGGGCAGCGGTACGTGAACGGAGACAGCACGGTTCTGCTCTTTGTGCGTGAGGAGAGCGACGGCCCGTTCGGAACGGCGCCCTACTTGTTCTTGGGCAAGGCGGAATACGTGTCCCACCAAGGGGAGCGTCCGCTGGCCATCACCTGGCGGCTGGACCAGCCGATGCCAGCGGAGTTCTTCCACGCGGCATCGGTCGCTGCGGGGTAGACAGCGTCGGTCGGTGGCATCGTCTTGCTCGTCGCCGGCCATCAGGGCGATGGAGCTGGAATCGGTCTGAGTTGCCTCGTCGCGCGAGTTTCATAGGTCTGCTGAATGACAACTGCCGGTACGGCCAGAGCCATGCCGACTATCAGCGATCCCCCCAGGGTTTCGGGTTGCCAGGTGGGGGTGGCGAAGAGCAAGGCCAAGGCGCCCAGAGCGGTTATCAACCCGAGCCACCGACCTTCTTTAACCGCCTGCGGGTGTGGATCTGGTCGAGTCGTCAGATAGTCGTTGACGTCACGGGCGGCTCGCTGACGCAGCCGCTCAGCGACAGCGGCGTCTATCGATTCGAAACTCTCGGCCAGGTCCAAGTGCTCCTGTACCGCTGACCTGAGTCGCCGCCGGTAGTCCAAGAGGACGTTGATCGATGCGATGAGGACGCCGAACACTCCTACAGCGGCAGTCACAACCGAGAGCACAGCTCATTGAAGCCCTTGGAGCCCGGGAAGATCTCGATACTTGTAGAACCGCGTCATTCACATCGACTGTTGCGACCGCTCTCAACGGGCGTTCCCTCATGCTGCCCGCAGCTCCGCCGTACCCACCCGGTCGCCACGCGCGGCGCCGTACGCAACGGAGCCCACCGGCACTCCGAGGACCCCCGAGATGACGTCGACGACGTCTCCCCGCACCGCCTCCACCGCGGGCCGCACGGCGAGCAACGCCCGCGTCAGACGCTCCTGGTGCTCCAAGTCCTGCAGATCCCCGAGTGGCAGCGACGCGTACCCCCGCGCCACCCCAAGGCGACCACCCGCAGCTTCGACCACATCCACGTGGCTCACCGCCACCCGATCGAGCCCCCCACTTGCCCGGCAGACGCGCGCGGCGTACTCGAGCAGCACGAGGTCGAGTTGGCCGACGCGCCAGGAGCCCTGATACTCGCCGTACCCGTTGTGGGGCTCGGGCAGGAACGCGGCGAGGGCAGGGTCCTCCGTCGGGAACGGCCCCGCACCGTGCCGCGTGGCGTAGGCGCGCGTCGTACCCCAGACCTCGCCCCGCTCCAGCCCCGCCTCCGCCAGCAGGCCCTGGGCCAGTAGAGGCGTCACCGTCGACCACGTCGTGTGCGGGTGGAACCCCCGCCACTCGTCGAGCAGCACGCCCTGCGATCCCTCGAACACCAGCGACCCGCCCTCGGCGGCCGACCGCAGGTACGCGGCATCCGGCACGATCGCCACCGCGTCGCCGAACTCCAGCAGGTCGACCGCCATCTCCCGCACGCTCGGCACCTCGTGGGTGCCCTGCGCCAGGAGCGGCGCGTAGAAGTCGACCAGCGCCATCAGCTTCGTGCGCAGGCCGGCCGGGTCGAGGCAGTCGCGCACCCGGATTGCGGCGTCGCCGGCGGTCTCGGGGAGGGCGTACCACTGCGTCTCCCCGATCCCGAGCCCGCACGAGCCGTGCCGGGCGTCGCCGCGCAGGTCCTCGCGGGTGCGGTTCGCGGCCCGGTGCACCGGCGTCACCACGAGGGCGTCGGGGCTGACGGCGACGAGGCCGAGAGGATCTTCGACCCCGAGCGCCGCCAGCTCCTCGGCCTCCGCCGCGAGCGCCTCCGGGCTCACCAGCACGTGCCGGCTCAGGTAGGACGCCACCCCCGCGAGCGTCCCCGACCCGAACTGCCGGAACGTGTGGTGCAGGTCCCCGGCCACCACGTTGTGCGCCGCCTGGGCGCCGCCCGAGAACCGCACGACCGCGCTGACGCCGCCCTGCGCGCACAGGTGGTCGACGGTGGCGCCCTTGGCCTCGTCGCCGAACCCGAGGCCGACGACGATGCGGTGCGGCTGTGCCATGACGGATCTCCTCTCGAGCCGGGTCGGGGCGGGTCAGGCCGGTCAGGCCAGGTCGTCGGGTGCGTCGAGGTCGCGGGCGAGCGCGGCGGGGAGGGTCGTCGTACCGGCCCCACCCGAGCCCCCGCGGGCGCCGACCGTGGCCAGCGCCCGGCCGACTGCGGGGCCGCTGGAGCTGCCGACCTCGCGCAGGTCCTCGAGCCCCTCGTCGAGGTTGATGGCGTCCTCGAGCAGGCCGACGGTCAGCGCGATGAGGTCGCAGACCGCCGTCGGGTCCTCGAGGCGCAGCAGGCGCTCGCCGAGCACGTCGGCCCAGTAGCCGTTGACCTTCGGGTTGTCGAAGTGCGCCGTCTGCTTCGGCAGCACGAAGAACACCTCCCAGCGCTCCTGCACCTCGCGCCACAGCGCGGCGCTGTCGAGGTCGCGGGGGAGCCGGTCGCCGATGAGGTCGCGCACGTAGCGCGCCCGCAGCCGCGGCTTGCCCATCTCGTCGCCGATGACGAACAGGTAGCCCTTCTTGCCGCGCTTCTCCCACGCGTCGGTGGCGGTGTGGCGGGCCATGAAGTACGCCGCCAGCTCGTAGGACTCGCTCAGCTGCCCGCCGCCGTTGCCCTCGAGGAAGATCGAGCGCAGCTGCTCGTCCATCCGGTTGTCGGACTCGAACTGGCCCACCTGCAGCGGCACGTAGTCGGTGTCCGCGTCGCCGAGCGCGCCGAACATGATCTGCGGGTCCTCGGCGTACCCCTTGCGCTGCAGCAGCCCGTGCAGCTTCGCCAGCTCCGCCTGCATCTGCCGCGGCACCGTGCCCATCGAGCCGGTCACGTCGAAGAACACCGCGATCGGCGTGCTGTTGGGGTGCTCCGCCGAGTCGCGCGACTCGCGCACGCCCACGTCCTTCGGGTCGAGCGTCGGGTGCGCCCGCCACTGCGAGGCCGGCCGGCGCCGCACGTCGTCGCTGTAGCCGAAGTCCGCCGCGCCGCTGCGCCGGCGGAACGTCGCCGCCGCCCGGTAGCTCTCGTCGCTCCACGCTCCGTTGCCCATTGGCTGTCTCCTTCTCTCTCGTCGTTCGTGTCGTCGGTGGTGTGTTGGTGGGGGGTCGCTCAGACAGCGACCGCGAAGGGGCGGAACCGCCGGGCGCCGTAGAGGCGGTCCAGCAGGTCGTCGTACTCGTCCAGCAGGTCCGCGGCCCGCGGCCGCATCGCCGGCGCGGCCTGCATGCAGCCCTCCGCGAACCGGCGCTGCGCCCGCTCGTCGGGCCGCAGCAGCGCGAGGCCGAGGGCGCCGAGCATGAAGAGGTCGCTCGCGGGGGTGAGGACGCCGGTGCTCGCCTCGGGCGGGTACGCCGCGGCCTGCGACGCCACGCGCCCCTCGGCCGGGCGCCCGGGCCGGGTCGCGAACGACCAGCCGGCCAGCACGACCCCGTGCTCGCGCGGGTGGATGAGCACGTTCTCCGGCAGCAGCGCGCCGTGCACGAGGCCCGCCGCGTGGGCGCCGGCCAGCGCGCGCAGCAGGCGCCGCTGCATCCACGCCCAGTCGCGGCCGTCCAGCCCCTCGGGTGCGGCCTGCTGCACCTGCGCCAGCGAGTAGAACCCGTCCGCGCGGCCCAGCGAGCCCAGCACGTTCGCCTCGCGGCGCTCGGTGGGGGAGCCGACGGTGGCGGTGTCGAGCAGGCGCGGGAAGTACGGCGCCAGCCACCCGTTGCCGGGCTGCTCGGTGAAGGTCCGCAACGCCTGCAGGGCGTCGCGCTCGTTGCGGACGAACCGCGACGACGCCGGGCGGCGGGCGATCTTCACGACCGCGCCCTCGCCGGGTACGGCGTGCACGTTGGCGACCGTGCCGCGGGCGAGCAGCGGGCCGACGGGGTAGGTGCCGCGCCGGCCGCGGAGGGCGTCTGTCGTGTCCCCGTCGGCCTCGTGGCCCCACGCCTCGTGGAGCTCGGTCGCCTTGGCGAAGGCGGCGGCCGCGCGGGGGCGGTCGACGCCGGGCGCTGCCGCGAGGCGGTCGGGGTGGAGGTGGAGCGCCAGCACGCGGAACGTACGACGCGCCCTCCGCCGCGCGCCCGCGTCGGCGCTCGGCGGGCCGAAGAGGTCCGTGGCGGTGGTGGCCGCCTCGACCTGGCGGAGGAGGGTCTCGGTGTCGCTCATGACTAATAGTCTCCACGACAATTAATAAGCCGGCAAGGGCTTCTGGTCAGAAAGACAAAAAAGATCGGGCTCAGGCCGGTGCCGCGTCCGGCGGTCGCGGTAGGAGCGGTAGTGGATGACTAGCGCTGACACCGCGACCGGTGCCGCCCGGCGGCTTCGTCCCGTCGCGGTAGGGGCGGTAGTGAATGACTACCGCTCACACCGCGACCCGGATGCGGCCCGTCGCGGCCGGGCGCTGCCGAAACGGCGCGATCAGGACCCGAACCGCTCCACCAACGCCCGCCCCAGCTCGTGCCCGGAACGCCAGGCGGTCGCCACGCGCGGCGTCGGCCCCCACCCGTCGCCGCACACCCCCACGCCCCGCGCGTCCAGCAGGAACGGCGCGTCGCGCTCACCCGTCGGCCGCGCCAGCCCCCACCGCTTGACCTGCACCGACGCGGGCTCGTCGAGCGACAGCGCCGCCCGCAGCGCCGCCACCATCGCGGGCGCCGCCGCGTCGGGGTCCTCGAGGTGCTGCGCGGCGAGCTCCGGCGTCGAGTGCGCCACCAGCACGGGGGCGCCGTCGCCGCGCCGCTGCCCGTCGTCGGCCACGAACGACAGCACCGGGTCGCCGTTGACGAACACGCCGTCGACCTCCCAGGCGCGCTCCGGCCAGGTCGCGACCAGCGCCAGCACCGGCTCCCACTCCCGGTCGAGCCGGGCGGCCACATCACCGAGCGAGGGGTCCAGCAGTCGCCGCGCCTGCGGGTCCGGCATCGCCAGCACCGCGGCCCGCGCCGGCTCGCCGTCCACGACGACCCCCGCGTCGCCGACAGTGACCGACGACACCGCGGCCCGCCGTACGTCGAGGGGCTCGGCCAGGTGCTCCACCAGCGAGCGCAGCGCGCCCGCCGCGCCCCAGCGCACCGGCCCGTCCTTCGCCTCCAGCCGACCGTCGTCGAGCGCGTGGAAGCGGCTGGTCCACTCCCGCGCCAGGCCGGCCGCGCGCCACCCCTCGACCACCGCGGCGAACGCCGGGTCGTCGTCGGGCACCGTGAAGTACGACGCGCCCAGGTCGACCGGGCGGTCGTCCACCCGCCGCGACGCCATCCGGCCGCCGATGCGCATGCCGCGGTCGACCACGACGACCGGTACGCCGGCCTCCGTCAGCGCCCGTGCGCACGCGACCCCGGCGATGCCGGCGCCGACGACGAGGACCGCGTCCTCCGGCCGGGTCACGCCGCACCGCCGAGCGCGCGTCGTACGGCGGTCGCGGCCCGGTGGCCGCTCACCAGCGCGCCCTGGATCGAGGCGGTGTCGCGGTGGTCGCCGGCGACGAACACGCCGGCGCCGAGGTCGGTCGGGCGGGTCAGGGTCAACGGGGGCTCCTGGGCGGGAAGGGCGTGCGGGACCTCGTCGCGGCGCAGCAGCTCCCACCCGCGGGGGTCGCTGCCGAGCAGCTCGCCGGCGTGGTCGCGCATCGCCGCGGACGACGGGACGGGGCGGTCGGGGCCCAGCAGCGCCGACGCCCCGACGAGGTGCCGGCCCGGCGGGGCGTAGCTCGGCGCCGCCGCCGACATCACCGCCGCGTTGACGAGCGGTCCGTGCGGGCGGTCGCGGCCGTCGACGTGCAGCAGCCGCGCCCGGTCGCGGGGCGCCGGGGGCTCGGTCGTCGAGTACCACTCGGTGACCACCCCGTGCGACGCCGGCGCCGGTACGCCGAGCAGCGCCTCCGCGCCCGGCGCGGCGGTGGCGACGACGACGGCGCGCGCGACGTACGCACCCCCGGCGGTGCGCACCCGCGGGCCGACGGCACCCGTCCTGCGCTCCACCGCCTCGACCTCGACCCCCGTGCGGACGGGGCCGGACAGCCGGGCGGCGAGCTGGCGGGGGAGCGCCTCCATGCCGTCGCGCGGGAGCGCGGGCGTGGCCTGGAGGAACGAGCTGACGAGGAGGCGGGCGTACTGCGCCGAGCTGGCGCCCGTGTCCTCCAGCAGTACGCCGGCGAGGAACCGGTCCAGCACGGTGCGCGGCAGGCCGCTCACACCGGCGGCGTCGAGGCTGGCCGCGAGCGAGGTGTCGGGAGCGGACCCCAGGCGCCGCCCGAGCGACCCCCGCCCGGGCGTCAGCAGCGGCGCGGCCCACCGCAGCAGGCCGAGGGTGCCCGGCACGCTGCCGGCGACGGCCCGCACCGAGGCCGGCAGCAGCCCCGGCGCGTGCCACGGGTGGCCGAGGCGCCGCACCCCGTCGGCGTCGCGCGCCGCCACGCCCGCGTCGAACGCGTGCAGGTCGAGGGCCGCGGTGTCGACCCAGCGTCGTACGGCGGGGTAGCCCGGGTTGAGCAGCTGGAAGCCGCGGTCCACGAGGTGCCCGTCCACGACGTCGGTGCGGATCCGCCCGCCCGGCGCGTCCTCGTGATCGAGCACGACGACCTCGAGCCCGGCGCCCTCCAGCTCGTGGGCGCAGCGCAGCCCCGCGAGCCCCGCACCGACGACCACGACGTCGGCCTCCGCCACCACAGCCATGACGACAGGATGGAGGGGCGCGCCAACCACGCGTTCCGACTTGGCCACATCAAGTCGGAATAGCGGTAGCCTCGTTCCGACTTACCAGTTTCCAGACGTGACCGACGGGGCCGGAGAGGATCAGGGCGGATGCCGACCGTTGTCATCCCCGCTCACGGCCTGCGCACCGAGCAGTGGCAGCAACGTCACCGGGGCGGCACCCGGGAGGACCGGATGCTCCGGGAGGTCACGGTCGCCGTTCCACCCCCGATCGCGCGTCTCGACGTCACCCTCCCCGCGACGCTGGCCACCGAGGTGGAAGATGCCGTGCGGGCGGTCACGGCGCTCGACGCGACCCACGGGCAGCACCTCGGGCCGCTCGCGACCCTGCTCCTGCGCGCCGAGTCCGTTGCCTCGTCGAAGATCGAGTACGTCGAGGCGACCGTCGACGACTACGCCCGAGCCTTGCACGGCGCGAGGTCCAACAGCTCCGCCACAGCCATGGTCGCGTCCACGCGCGCGCTGCACGAGCTGATCACGTCGGTCGACGGGGGAGGTCCCCTCGCCCTCGACGCGGTCCTGCGCGCTCATGCGGTGCTGATGGCCGACGACCCGTCCGAGCGTGATCAGGCCGGCCGCGTGCGGACGGAGCAGAACTGGATCGGCGGGTCCGACCACTCGCCGCGGGGAGCGCTCTACGTCCCGCCCCCGGCCCGCCACGTGGGCCCCGCGCTCGACGACCTGCTGGTGTTCGCGAACCGCGACGACATCGGAGTCCTGACCCAGGCGGCGATCGCGCACGCCCAGTTCGAGTCCATCCACCCCTTCACCGACGGGAACGGGCGCATCGGCCGCGCCCTGGTGAGCAGCATCCTGCGCCGACGGGGTGCCACCCGGCGCACGGTCGTGCCGCTGGCGTCCGCCATCGTCGCGCGCCGTGAGGCGTACTTCGACGCGCTCGGGGCCTACCGCGACGGCGACGCTGGTCCGATCGTGGCCGCCTTCGCCAAGGGCTCGTTCATCGCCGCGGTCGAGGCCCGCACCACCGCCGACCGCCTGGCGGAGCTGCCCGACCGCTGGTCCGAGGCAGCGGGGCGACCCCGTCGGGGGAGTGCAGCCGCCCGGATCCTCGACACGCTGCTGGACCACCCCGTGTTCTCGGCCGACGACGCCGAGGAGCGCGTGGGCGGCGCGACCTCGAGCGTCTACGGCGCGATCAACCGGCTGCACGACGCCGGCGTTGTCCGCCCGCTCACGCGGCGCACCCGCAACCAGGTCTGGGTCGCCGCCGCCGTCGCGGACGAGCTCAACGACCTCGGGGTGCGGATCGCTCAACGCGCGCGGCTCGGGTGAGCTCCGCCGTACCACCACCACCGCGCTAGCCCACCGCCGCCCGCGACACCTGCGCGACACCTGGCGCGCCCATACTGACCGGGTGGTGGACGAGAGGGCGTGGCTGCTGACCCGCACGGAGCGCGGCAACCCCGACACCCACATCGATCCCGCCGACAGCGACGTCGCCTGGTCGACCGGCAACCGGGCGCTCGCCCACATCGACGGCGCGTCCTACTTCGAGGCGCTGCACCGCGTGCTGGAGGCGACCCGCGCGGGCGACCTCGTGCTCTTCACCGACTGGATGGGCGACGCCGACCTGCGCCTCACCGGCGAGCCCGGCAGCGAGGTCGTCGAGGTCATCGGCCGCGCCGAGCGGCGCGGTGTCGACGTGCGCGGGCTCGTGTGGCGCTCCCACACCGACCAGGCCGGTTTCTTCGCGAAGAACAACCGCCACCTCGGCGAGCAGCTCAGCCGGCGCGGCGCCGAGGTCTCCCTCGACATGCGCGTGCGCCCGGGCGGCTCGCACCACCAGAAGTTCGTCGTCGTGCGCCACGCCGACGACCCCTCGCGCGACGTCGCCTTCGTCGGCGGCATCGACCTGGCCCGCAACCGCCGCGACGACCAGCACCACGAGGGCGACCCGCAGGCGCGCCCGCTGACCGAGGAGTACGGCGAGCGCGCGCCGTGGCACGACGTGCAGCTCGAGCTGCGCGGCCCCGTCGTCCGCGACGTCGAGACCACCTTCCGCGAGCGCTGGGACGACCCCGCGCTCCTCACCCGCGCCCCGTGGCGGCGGCTGGCGGACGCCGTACGACGCGTCGAGACCGATCCGAGCCGCCTGCCCGCGCAACGCCCCGCGCCCCCGCCGGCCGGCGACGTGACCGTGCAGCTGCTCCGCACCTACCCCTACCTCGGCCCCGCGCGCGGCTACGCGTTCGCCCGGCAGGGGGAGCGCAGCGTGGCGCGCGGCTACACGAAGGCCATCCGTCAGGCGCAGGAGCTCATCTACGTCGAGGACCAGTTCTTCTGGAGCCACCGCACGCAGCACAACGTGCCGTGGCGTCGCCGCAGCGACGACAACGAGCCCCGCGGCAACGACGTCGTCGCCGCCCTCGAGCAGCAGCTCCTCGCCCGGCCCGGGCTGCGCGTCGTCGTGGTCGTGCCCCGCCACCCCGACAAGGACGGCCTCAACCGCGCCGCGCAGCGGCTCGCGCGCCACCGTGCCCTGGCCCGCCTGTACGACGTCGCGCCGGGCCGCGTCGCGGCGTACTCCATCGAGAACCGCGCCGGCGTCCCCGTCTACGTGCACGCGAAGGTCTGCATCATCGACGACACGTGGGCCACGACCGGCTCCGACAACTTCAACCGCCGCTCGTGGACCCACGACTCCGAGCTGACCGCTGCCGTGCTCGACCCGGCCCACGCTGGGACGCTGCGCCTGCGGCTGGCCGCCGAGCACCTCGGACGCCTCCGCACCCGGCCGGCGTCCGGCGCCGACGGCACCGAGGACGCGCTGGCCACCGACGAGCTCGACGAGGTCGCCGACTGCAAGAGCGCCGAGGGGATGTTCGAGGCGTTCGCCGCCCACGCCGAGCGCCTCGACGCCTGGCACGCCGGCGGCCGGGTGGGGGAGCGGCCCCCGGGGCACCTGCGCACGCTGCCGTTCCAGCAGCCACCGCGCCGCGTGCGGCCCCTGGCCCGCCTGCTCCTCGCGGCCGTGCACGACCCCGACGGCCGCCCGCGCGCGCTGCGGCGCGAGCACTCGTACTAGCTGCCGGGACCTTCAGCCCACCGCGCGGCGCACGAGCTCGGTGATGCGCTCCGCGTCGTCGGCGGTGATGTCGCGCAGCGCGAACGCGGTCGGCCACATCGTGCCGTCGTCGAGCGCGGCGGTGTCGTTGAACCCGAGGGTGGCGTAGCGCGCCTCGAACTTCGCGGCGCCCTGGAAGAACACGACGACCTTGCCGTCGCGGGCGTAGGCGGGCATGCCGTACCAGGTCTTCGCCGCCAGCTGCGGCGCGACCTCGGTGACGATGGCGTGCACCCGTTCGGCCAGCACGCGGTCGGCGTCGGGCATCGCGGCGATCGCGTCGAGGCACTTCTGCGCCTCGTCGGCCTTCTTCTTCCCACCGCGCCCCTCGCTGCGCAGCTCCTCCGCACGCGCCCGCATCGCCTCGCGCTCGGCCTCGCTAAAGCCGCCCTGGGTCTTCTCGTCCCCGCTCATCGTGGTCTCCTCCCGTGCGCCGGCGTCCCTCGGCCGGTCGACGGACCCGACGCTAGTGACCGCGGCGCCGGACGGCTTCTCGGATCCTGACCAGTGCGGTCAGGCCACCCACTGCCCGGCGGCGAGCTCGATCCAGGCGGCGAGGTCGGCGCCGCCGTCGATCGTGTACAGCGAGTACGGCGGGCACCCCTCGCGCTCGCTCACGCCCGCGTAGGCGTGGTCGGGGGCGAACATGACGACCTCCCCGGTACGGCGGTGCGCGGCCGTCAGGTTGCCGTTCGCCTCCTTCGCGACGAGGGCGAACTCGGCCGGGTCGATCGGCACCTGCAGGTCCTCGTCCTCCCAGGCCCACGCGTAGAGCTCGACCGCCTCGACGAACGTCCGCTCGTCGGCGGCGGACGACGCGGTCAGCACCTCGCGGTGGTTCGGGCTCCACCACGTGTCGTCCCCGCCGTACGCGTTCTCGTGGGTGGGCGCCCCGAAGACGTTGATGATCCCGCCCCAGCTGCGCCACAGCTCCTGGTGCAGCGGCAGCACGTCGATCGGCAGCTCGCCCTGCGGCGGGCGGCACAGCCAGCCGCGGCGGCCCGTGGGCCCGTCCCACGCCAGCAGCTCGGCGTCCTTGCTGCCGACGACGACGGGCGTCACGGTGGCGCCCGTCAGCAGCCCCGACAGCACGGGCAGGGCGTCGACGGCGCCGCGGTCCCACGCGTAGGACTCCCCCACGGTCACCGCGGTGTCGGGCCCGACGAGGCGGGGGTGGGCACGGACGTAGGTCTCCCAGTCGCTCACGGCCGGGGACCCTGCCCCGGTGCTGACGGGGGAAACCCGTCGCTCAGGCCGGATCGGTCGGGGCCGGCGCGAGCGGGTCCTCCCCGACCTCGGTGCCGACGGGGCGGCCGCGGGCGGCGCGCCGCAGGCTCTCCTCGAGCCCGGTGAACCGGAAGTCGGGGGGCAGCAGCTCGCGTCGTACGTCGTCCTCGGCGCACACCATGTCGTGGCGCAGGCTCTCGACGAGCGAGCGCGTGGTGGAGGAGTCGAGGCCGGTGAGCAGCGACGCGGCGCGGCCGACCACCCACTGCGGCACGAGCGGCACGACGACCTGCGGCCGCCAGCGGCTGTCGAGGCGCGCCGCGAGGGCGATGAGGTCGGGGTAGCTCAGCACCTCGTCCCCACCCAGGTCGTAGTGCCGGTTGCGCGGCTCGCCCTCGAGCGCCGCGACGATGGCGGCCAGCACGTCGTCGACGGCCACCGGCTGCACGCGGCTCCGCATCCAGGTCGGCACGGGGGTGACGGGCACGCGGTGGGTGAGGCGCGAGAGCAGCTCGTACGACGTGGAGCCCGCGCCGATGACCATGGCCGCGCGGAGGACGGTCGCGGGGGTGGCCGCCTCGAGGAAGATCTCCTCGACCTCCAGCCGCGACGCGAGGTGGTCCGACAGGTCCCCGTCGGGCACGAGGCCCGAGAGGTAGACGATGCGCCCGACCCCGGCCCGGTCGCAGGCCGCCGCCACGAGGCGCGCGGCCTCGCGGTCCTTCTCGACGAAGTCCCCGCCGTCCATCGAGTGGATGAGGTAGACCACCGCGTCCGTGCCCTCGACCGCGGTGGCGATCGCCGCCGGGTCCTCGACGTCGAACTCGCGCACCTCGACCTGGTCGCCCCACGGGTAGTCGGCGACGCGCGCCGGGGTGCGGGCCGCCGCGACGACGTCGTGCCCGGCCTCCAGCAGCGCCGGGACGAGCCGGGAGCCGACGTAGCCGGTGGAGCCGGTGACGAGTACGCGCACGGGGGTTCCTCTCGAGGTACGACGCCGCTCGGCGCCTGCCGTCGAGCATGCCCGCGCGGGGGTAACGGAGGAGCCCGTCGCGCGCCGGGACGCATGAAGCACACACCTTCGGGTTACCGTCCCTGAGAACCGGCTGCGTTTTCTCAGCACCACTAGGCTCGGCCGTTACAGCAGCCAGCACCCCCCGGTGCCGGCTGGAAGTGGCACAACGACATACGGAGGTCCCTCATGAACACTCGTACCATCGCCATCGCCGCACTCGTGATCGCCGTCGTCATCCTGCTGATCTTCCTGCTCTGAGCGAGCCGCTCCCGTAGGGGGGCACCAGGTGAGCGACGTTCCACGTGGAACATCGGCACCACCAGCAACGGGAGCGCCGTACCTCGGTACGGCGCTCCCGTCGCGTCCGGGCACGTCCCGGCGGGTGCGGCGACCCGCTCTGAAGGCTCAGGCGGGCTCGGTCTCCGGGATGGGCGGGGGCGTGCTCGGCACGACGTCCGGGTCGGGACCCGGCTCGATGACGGGGTCCGTGCCCGGTCCCGGGTCCGGCACGGGCTGGTCCGGCACCGGGTTGGGCGGCAGCGGATCGGTGGGCGTGGGCGGGGTCGGCACGGTGGTCATGCCGACCGGTACCCCCCGACCCCGCCCCGACCCGGCGTACCCGTCGCCCGTTCGTGGTGCCAGCGCCAGGGAATCCGCGGCGCTGCTACCACGAAGCGCCGCGCAACCGACCCGGGTACGCCGCCGCTCAGCCCAGCCGGAGCGTCACGTCGCCGCCGTCGCGGCGTACCCCGTCGAGCACCGCGCTCGGCACCCGGAACACGCGGCCCGGCGCGGCGGGCCAGGGCAGGCGGCGGCGGGTCACGACCGTCCCGTCCTGCACGACCTCGACGCGGGGGCGCGCGACGTGCTCGTCGGTCCACAGCAGCAGGCGGCCGCGGGCCGGCGGCGGGCCCCCCGGGTCGACGACCTGCGGCGCGATCCAGCGCAGCGGAGCCTCGACGCGTAGCCGCACGCCCGACGGGGCCGCGGCTCCGCGACCCAGCCAGTCGAGCACCGCGGTCGCGACGTGCCGCCCGTCGAGCGCCGCGACGTCGGCCGTGTCGACGGGGTGCAGCAGGTTGCCCGCGGCGAACACGCCGGGAGCCGAGGTGCGAAGAGCGGCGTCGACGACGGGGCCGCGCGTGCCGCGGTCGAGCTCGAGGCCGTTCAGCCGCGCCAGCTCGTGGTCGGGGATCCAGTCGCCGGTCGTCACGACCAGGTCGCACGGCACGGTGCGCCGCGCGCCGTCCGCGTCCTCCACGACCACCCCCGTCACGCGTCCCCGGCCCTCGATCGCCACGACCCGGCTGCGCGCCAGCACGGGCACGCGCAGGCCGAGGCGCCCGGCGAGGCGGAACGCGGCGTACGACTCCGAGCGGGGGTGCTCGGTCACCATCGCGACCGTGCGGCAGCCCGCCTCGCGCAGCGTCAGCACCGCCGACCAGCTGACGAGCTCGCCGCCGATCACGACCGCGCGCTTGCCGACCGGGCGGTGGTGCAGGTGCACCAGGTTCTGCAGCTGGCCCGTCGTCAGGACGCCGTCGGGGCGGTCACCGGGGATCCAGCGCGCCGGGCGAGCCCGCTCCCGCGCCCCGGTGGCGAGCACGACGGCGTCCGCGGTCACGGTGCGGCGTCCGGTCGGGGCGGTCACCTCGAGCGTCCGCTCACCGGCCCATCCCGTCACCATCGCGCCCGTCTCGATGACGGCGCCCGCGGCGGTGGCGCGCTCGACGAGCGTCCGGGCGTA
Organism: Nocardioides sp. ChNu-99; assembly: GCF_029493445.1. Classification (NCBI taxonomy): domain Bacteria; kingdom Bacillati; phylum Actinomycetota; class Actinomycetes; order Propionibacteriales; family Nocardioidaceae; genus Nocardioides; species Nocardioides sp. ChNu-99. The sequence goes on from NZ_JAHWBL010000045.1 coordinate 26,436, forward strand.
CGCCGGCCCGCGCGCGACGCGGTGCAGGTCGCGCATCCCGTAGCCCGTGTGGTCGCTGTGCCGTGGGATGCCGCCGGCCTCGCGCTCCCGGTCGAGCACGAGCACGGCTCCCGGACCGAGCGCGCCCGCCAGCGCGGTCGCCGCGGTCAGGCCCGCGGGTCCGCCGCCGACGACCGCGACGCTGACGTGGGTGGGCGGGGTGGCGCTCATCGGTCGGTCCCCTCGGTCGGGTGGACGGCGGCGAGGCTCGCCCCGCAGGTCTCGAGCGCGGCGACGGCGTCGGCGCCGCAGTAGAAGCCCTGGCAGCGTCCGTTCATCAGCCGGGTGCGGCGGCGCAACCCGTCCAGGTCGCGCGGCGGCAGCGGCGAGGCGAACGCGTCGCGCACCTCGCCCGCGGTCACCCGCTCGCAGAAGCAGACGACGCGGCCGTACGCCGGATCCGCGGCGATGGCGTCGGCGTCGGCGTACGGACGCAGCCCGGCCTCCCCGATGTTCGGGATCCGGGGTGGCGCGGGCAGGTCGTCACGCTCGCGCACGTCGACGCCCCCGTCGGCGAGCAGGCCGGCGACGTGCTCGGCCAGCGCGAGGCTCGAGGTCAGGCCCGTCGAGCGGATGCCGCCGACGAGCACGTAGCGCCGCTCGTCGTCGCGCTCGACGAGGTAGTCCCCGCCCGGTACGGCGGCCCGCAAGCCGGCGTACGTCGCCGTGACCTCCTCGTCGAAGAGCGCGGGGAGGATGCGCTCACCCTTGCCCCGCAGGAACGCGAACCCGGCCTCGGAGGTGCCGGTCGCGGTCTTGTCGTCGAGGTCCTCGGCCGTCGGGCCGAGCATGACGTTGCCGTAGACCGTCGGGCTCACCAGCACGCCCTTGCCGAGCGAGGACGGCACGGGCAGCACGATGAGCGGCGCCAGGGGGCGGGCCAGCTTGTCGAAGACGAACAGTTCGCCGCGCCGCGGCGTCACGGTGAAGCGGTCGTGGCCGAAGAGCGCGTCGATGCTGTCCGCGTGCAGGCCTGCGGCGTTGACGACCCACGTCGCCAGCACGTCGCCGCCGCTCGTGCGCAGCAGCGTCGCGCCGTCGGGCGCCTGCGCGTCCGGCGCCACCGTCTCGACGGACTCCACCCGGTGCTCGAGCAGCACCTCGGCCCCCCGCGCCAGCGCGTCGGTGGCCAGCGCGACCGTCGTCGACCAGGTGCAGATGATCGACTCGCCCGGCACGGTCAGGCCGCCGAGCGCGCCCGGCCCGAGGTCGGGCACCCGGGCGTAGACCTCGTCGGCGCCGACGAGCTCGCACGCGTCGTACCCGTTGGCGACCGCCTTGGCGCGCAGGCCCGGGAGCGCGCCCAGCTCCTCCTCCGTCCAGGCGACGAGCAGCGCGCCCGTGCGCTCGACGGGGATGCCGGTGGCCGCGGCGTACTCACCCAGCAGGTGGTAGCCCTCCGCCACCAGCCGCGACTCCAGCGTGCCGGGGGCGGCGTCGAAGCCGGTGTGGAGGATCGCCGTGTTGGCCTTGCTCGTGCCGTCGCCGACGTCGCAGCGGGCCTCGACGAGGGCGACGCCCAGGTCGGCGCCGGCCAGGCGACGGGCGATCGCCGACCCGACGACACCGCCGCCGATCACGGCCACGTCGACCCGGTGGGGAGCGCCGGGCGCGGGGGACGGGGTGCTCATGGCTGCTCCTGCTGTTCCGGGGTGGGGGCGGCGGCCACGGCCGCCGCGGCAGCGGCCCAGCGCTCCTGCTCGGCGGCGGCGCGCTCGGGCGACCAGGCGGGGGTGACGACGGCCCGCGGCTCGCCCGGCGGCAGCGCCGCCGCCGGGGTGAGGGCGGG
>NZ_JAHWBL010000046.1:0-28045 GCF_029493445.1 Nocardioides sp. ChNu-99
GGCCGCTGCCCGGACCGGTGCGCGGCCCGCGGGCCCCGGGGCCGGACGACCGTGCCCGGCGGCGCTCGTCGACCACGGTCGTCCTCCCCTGCTGCTCGTGCGGTGCTGCGGTGCTGGTGTTCGTGCGGGTGCGGGTCAGCCCTGGAAGCGCGGGAACGCGCCGGCGCCGGCGTAGCGCGCGGCGTCGCCGAGCTCGTCCTCGATGCGCAGGAGCTGGTTGTACTTCGCGACCCGCTCGGAGCGCGCGGGGGCGCCCGTCTTGATCTGGCCGCAGTTCGTGGCGACGGCGAGGTCGGCGATGGTGACGTCCTCGGTCTCGCCCGAGCGGTGGCTCATCATGCAGCGGTAGCCGTTGCGGTGCGCCAGCTCGACGGAGTCGAGCGTCTCGGTGAGCGAGCCGATCTGGTTGACCTTGACCAGCAGCGCGTTGGCCTGGCCGCCGCTGATGCCGCGCTGGAGGCGCTCGACGTTGGTGACGAACAGGTCGTCGCCGACGAGCTGCGTGCGGGCACCGAGGGTGTCGGTGATGGCCTTCCAGCCCTCCCAGTCGTCCTCGTCGAGCGGGTCCTCGATCGAGACGATGGGGTACGCCGCGACGAGCTCGGCGTAGTAGGCCGTCATCTCCTCGGCCGACTTCGACGCGCCCTCGAAGGTGTAGACGCCGTCGGTGCAGAACTCGCTCGCGGCCACGTCGAGGGCGAGCACGATGTCGCGGCCCAGCGTGTAGCCCGCGGCGTCGACGGCCTCGGCGATGAGGTCGAGCGCGGCGCGGTTCGACGCCAGGTCGGGGGCGAAGCCGCCCTCGTCGCCGACGCCGGTCGCGAGCCCGCGCTTCTTCAGCACCGACTTGAGCGCGTGGTAGACCTCCGCGCCGCTGCGCACCGCGTCGGCGAAGGTCGGGGCGCCGATGGGCGCCACCATGAACTCCTGCACGTCGACGTTCGTGTCCGCGTGCGCGCCGCCGTTGAGGATGTTCATCATCGGCACGGGCAGCACGTGGGCGTTGGGGCCACCGACGTACTTGTAGAGCGGCAGGCCCGCCGACTCGGCCGCGGCCTGCGCGGTCGCCAGCGAGGCGCCGAGGATGGCGTTGGCGCCGAGCTGCGCCTTGTTCGGCGTGCCGTCGAGCTCGAGCATGCTCGCGTCGACGAGGCGCTGGTCGTCGGCGTCGAGGCCCACCAGCACGGGGGCGATGCGCTCGCGCACGGCCTCCACCGCCTGCTGGACGCCCTTGCCGAGGTACCGGTCGCCCCCGTCGCGCAGCTCCACGGCCTCGAACGCGCCCGTGGAGGCGCCGCTCGGGACGGCGGCGCGGCCGAGGACGCCGTCCTCCAGGAGGACCTCGACCTCGACGGTGGGGTTGCCGCGCGAGTCGAGGATCTCGCGGGCGCCGACGGCGACGATGCTTGCCATGTTGCTCCTGTGTCGGGGTACGCCGCACCGCGGCGCACGACGTGAGGTGACCGTGCCCGGCCGACGGGTGCCGCCGACCGCCGGTCAGCCTAACGGGACCGGCCCCCGCCGCCCGACGGGCTCGCCGGGGCCGCGCGGGTGCGTCGGTAGAGTCGACGAGGTGAGCCCGGCACCCGTCCCCCGCGCCGACGGCGCCGCCCTGACCGCGCTGGTGCCGGTCATGCGCCGGCTGCGCGCCGAGTGCCCCTGGAAGTCCGCACAGACCCACCGCACCCTGGCGCGGCACCTGCTGGAGGAGACCCACGAGGTGCTCGAGGCGCTCGACACCGGCGACACCGCGCTGCTGCGCGAGGAGCTGGGCGACCTGCTCCTGCAGGTCTACTTCCACGCCGCCATCGCCGAGGAGCGCGGAGAGTTCGACGTCGACGACGTCGCGGCCGACCTGCACGCCAAGCTGGTGCGGCGCAACCCGCACGTGCTGGGCGAGGGCGCGAGCAGCGCCCCCGGGGCCGCCGGGGACACCGCGGGGCCGGTCCCCGACGCCGCCACGGTCAACGAGACGTGGGAGGCGGTGAAGGCGACCGAGAAGCGCCGCACCTCCCCCGTCGACGGGCTGCCGGCGACGCTGCCCGCACTCCTGTGGGCCGACAAGGTGCTCGACCGCGCCGAGCGCGCCGGCACCCCCCTCGCGACGCCCGACCCCACCGCCGCCGCCGCCGACCTCGGCGACCGCCTCCTGGCGCTCGTCGCCGAGGCCCGGGCCAGCGGCACCGATCCCGAGCAGGCCCTGCGCGACGCCGTACGACGGAGGCTGTGACCATGCGCCGACCCCGACCCGGACTGCGCCGCAGCGAGCGGCACGTGCGGCTGGAGCGACCGCTGGCGGAGGTGTGGTCGGTGCTCGCCGCCCGCCCCGACGGGGACGCCCCCCGCTGGTACGCCGACGCCGCGCCGCTCGTGCTGCGTGCCCGCATCGACGACCTCGCCCGCGCCGTGCTCGGCGACCCGCCCCGGCCCGAGGTGCGCCGCGGCGAGGACGCACCCGGCCCGCCCGACCTGCTGTCGACCGGCGACACCGCCGGGTTCTGGGACGTGCTCGCGGCCGACCACGTGGCCCACCGCCTGCGGCTGCAGGCCCGGGTGCACGCGCCGGGCCAGGTGCGGCTGACGACGTGGCTGACGCCGCGCGACACCGGCTGCCGCCTGCACCTGCGCATCACCTTCCGGCCCAGCGGCCTGCTCGGGGCGGCCTACCTGCTCACCGACCTGCCCGCGCGCGAGCTCGTCACCGAGGGCGTGGCGCGCCGCATCGTCGCCGACGCCAGCCGCTAGCCCGCCCGGGCCGCCAGCCGTCAGCCGTCAGCCGCCGCAGCGCTGCCCGGCGGGGAGCGCGGCCACCTGCTCGGGGGTCACCGGGGCGTCGGAGGCGAACGTGGTGGCCCGGGCCTCCTCGCCCTGCGCCACGCTGATGCCGTCGCCGTCCAGCGACAGCACCCCCTCGTCGTACTGCCCCACCTGCGGGTTGACGGTGACGTCCGCGCCCTCGACGGCCTGGGCCGCGGCGCCCGCGACGACCGGGTCGGACAGGGCGTTGCCCAGCGTCAGCAGGCGCACCGTCTCGCGCGCCACCTCGGCCTGCGCGCCCGCGTCCTCGAGCTCGGCGACGAGGTCCTCGGCCTGCGGTGGCGGGGCCAGCAGGTCCTCGCCGGCCTCCTCGCGCAGGGCCGCGCCGTACACCCACAGCTGCGCGAATCCCGCGCGCACGACCGCGCGCGGCTGCGCCTCCACCCCCACCTCGCTGATGTAGCCGCAGTAGGCGGTCGTGACGGCGTCGAGGCGGTCGACCTCGAGACGCTCCCCGTCGACCGCGACGGCCGTGCGGGGGTCGGCGTCGCAGCCGGAGGCGAGGAGCGCGGTCACGGCGAGCGAGACGAGCGCGCCGCCCACCCGGGCGGCGCGACGGGGCGAGGTGATCACCGTCACACCGTAGCGGTCACGACTCCCGCGGGTCGATCACCGCGTCGATGACCTGCGCGCACCACTCGAGCAGCGCCAGCCCCGTGATGGGCTTCCCGGCCACGACCGCGGTCTGCGGGCGGGGCACGAGGATCGTGTCGGTGGCCGGCTTGACGAGCGACCTCGGGTAGAGCCGCTGCAGGCGCACCGTGCGCGACTCCGGCAGCGACACCGGGGCGAAGCGCACGTTCTTGCCCGCCATCGTGACCTCGCGGATGCCGGCCTGCCGGGCGCGGGCCCGGAAGCGCGCGACGTAGAGCAGGCTCTCGACCTCGACGGGGGGCTCGCCGTACCGGTCGACGAGCTCGTCGCGCAGCACGTCGACGTCCTCGTTGGAGCGCACCTCGGAGAGCCGCTTGTACATCTCCAGGCGCAGCCGCTCGCTCGGCACGTAGTCGTGCGGCAGGTGGGCCTCGACGGGCAGCTCGACGCGCACCTCCTCGAGCTGGTCGTCGGGGGTGCCCTTGAAGTCGGCGACCGCCTCACCGACGAGGCGGACGTAGAGGTCGAAGCCGACGTCGGCGATGTGGCCCGACTGCTCGCCGCCGAGCAGGTTGCCGGCGCCGCGGATCTCGAGGTCCTTCATGGCGATCGCCATGCCGCCGCCGAGGTCGGAGTGCTGCGCCAGCGTCGCGAGCCGCTCGTGGGCGGTCTCGGTGAGCGGCTTCTCGCTCGGGTAGAGGAAGTAGGCGTAGGCCCGCTCCCGGGAGCGGCCGACGCGGCCGCGCAGCTGGTGGAGCTGGCTGAGGCCGAGGGTGTCGGCGCGCTCGATGAGCATGGTGTTGGCGTTCGAGACGTCGAGGCCCGACTCGACGAGGGTGGTGCAGACGAGCACGTCGAAGCGCTTCTCCCAGAAGTCGAGCATCACCTGCTCGAGCTGCTTCTCGTTCATCTGCCCGTGGGCCGTGGCGACCCGGGCCTCGGGCACCAGCTCGGTGAGCCGCTGTGCCGCCTTCTCGATCGACTGCACCCGGTTGTGGATGTAGAACACCTGGCCGTCGCGCAGCAGCTCGCGACGGATGGCGGCCACGACCTGGCGGTCCTCGTAGGCGCCGACGTAGGTGAGCACCGGGTGGCGCTCCTCGGGCGGCGTGGTGATGGTCGACATCTCGCGGATGCCGGTGACGGCCATCTCCAGGGTGCGCGGGATCGGCGTGGCGGACATGGCGAGCACGTCCACGCTGGTGCGCAGCCGCTTCATCTGCTCCTTGTGCTCGACGCCGAAGCGCTGCTCCTCGTCGACGATGATGAGACCCAGGTCCTTGAAGCGGATCTCGGGGTTGAGCAGGCGGTGCGTGCCGATGACGACGTCGATCTCGCCCTTCGCCAGGCCCTCGAGGACCGCCGTGGCCTCCTTGTCGGACTGGAAGCGGCTCAGGGCCTTGAGCACGACCGGGAAGCCGCTCATCCGCTCGGCGAACGTCGAGAAGTGCTGGGTGACGAGCAGCGTCGTCGGGACGAGCACCGCGACCTGCTTGCCGTCCTGCACCGCCTTGAACGCGGCGCGCACCGCGATCTCGGTCTTGCCGTAGCCGACGTCGCCGCAGACCAGGCGGTCCATCGGCATGGTGCGCTCCATGTCGCCCTTGACCTCGTCGACGGTCGTGAGCTGGTCGGGCGTCTCCGCGTAGGGGAAGGCGTCCTCCAGCTCGCGCTGCCAGGGCGTGTCGGGGCCGAAGGCGTGGCCCTGCGTGGCCTGCCGCGCGGCGTAGAGCTTGATGAGCTCGGCCGCGATCTCCTTGACCGCCTTGCGGGCGCGGGCCTTGCGCTTGGTCCAGTCGCCGCCGCCGAGACGGTCGAGGCTGGGCTGCTCGCCGCCGACGTAGCGGGTCACCTGGTCGAGCGTGTCGGCCGGGACGTAGAGGCGGTCCGGCGGCGCGCCGCGCTTGGACGCGCCGTACTCGAGCACGAGGTACTCCCGCACCGCGCCGCCCACCTCGCGCTGCTTCATCTCGACGAACCGGCCCACGCCGTGCTGCTGGTGCACGACGAAGTCCCCGGCCTTGAGCTCGAGCGGGTCGATCTGGCGCTTGCGGCGGGCGGGCATCTTGCGCATGTCGCGCGTCGACGCCTTCTGGCCCGAGACGTCCTCCCCGGTGAGCAGCACGACGCGGTTGGCCTCGTCGACGAAGCCCTGCGACAGCGAGCCGCAGGTGACGGTGACGACGTCGGCGGGCGGCAGGTCCTCGACCTGCTCGACGAGGCGGGCCGGCACGTCGCGGTCCGCGAGGGCCTCGACGGTGCGCTGGGCGGGACCGTGGCCGGGGTGGACGACGACGACGCGGTAGCCCGAGCGGTGCCACGACGCCACGTCCGACAGCGCCTTCTCCACGTCCCCGCGGTAGGCCTCGGCGGGGCGCGGCGACAGGGCCCGGACGGGTACGCCGGCCGTCGCCGCGTCGCGCCCGGCCGCGTCCTGCGGGGCGGTGTCGTCGTCGATGCCGAAGGGGCTGACGCCCCACCAGGCCTGGCCGCGGGCGAGCGCGTGCTCGCGGACGTCGGCGAACGCGTGGTACGACGCCGCGCCCAGGTCGATCGGGGCCTCTCCCCCGCCGGCCGCCGCCGCCCACGACGCCCCCAGGAACTCCTCGCTGGTGGCCACCAGGTCCGCCGCGCGGCGGCGGGCGCGCTCGGGGTCGAGCATGAGGACGTGGGTGTCGGCGGGGAGCACGTCGACGAGCAGCTCCATGTCGTCGACCAGCACCGGGGCCAGCGACTCCATGCCCTCGACCGCGATGCCCTCCGAGATCTTCTCGGTGAGCTCGCGCAGCTGGGGGTGGGCCTGCCCGAGCTCGGCCGCGCGGCGGCGTACCTCGGGGGTGAGCAGGAGCTCGCGGCACGGGGGCGCCCACAGGCGCTCGACCTTGTCGACGGTGCGCTGGTCGGCGACGGAGAAGGTGCGGACCTCCTCCACCTCGTCGCCCCAGAACTCGACGCGCACCGGGTGCTCGTCGGTGGGCGGGAACACGTCGACGATGCCGCCGCGCACGGCGTACTCCCCGCGCTTCTCGACGAGGTCGACACGCGCGTACGCCGCACCCTCCAGCCCCGCGACCACGTCGTCGAGCCGCGCCTCCTGCCCCGGGACCAGCTCGACCGGCACGAGGTCGCCGAGGCCCTTGACCTGCGGCTGCAGCAGGCTGCGGACCGGCGCGACGACGACCGACACCGGGCCGTTGGTCGCGTCGGTGCCGGGGTGGGCGAGGCGGCGCAGCACCGCGAGGCGGCGGCCCACCGTGTCGCTGCGGGGACTCAGGCGCTCGTGCGGCAGCGTCTCCCAGCTGGGGAAGTAGGCCACGCGGCTCGGGTCGACGAGGTCACCCAGCGCCGCCACCAGCTCCTCGGCGTCGCGGGTCGTCGGGGTCACCGCGAGCACCACCCGACCCGTGTCGACGAGGCCCTTGACCACGAACGGCCGCACCGCCGCCGGGCCCGTCAGGTCGAGGACGCGCTCCGACCCGTCGCGTGCGCCCGCGAGCGCGCTGTCGAGGGTCGGGTCGGCCAGGACGGCGTCGGCGAGGCCGGAGAGGTGCACGGGATTGCTCCTGGGAGGGCGCGGATCGGCTCGGGCGCGCACCACCACAGCCCCTCCGCGGCGCGACCCGGGGAGCCGGGCGCGACGGAGGGGTGGGGGGAAAGCGCCCCGCCAGCCTACTGGCGCCGCCCCGGTACCCGCCCCGCGGCAGTTGGTGGCGGGGCGGGGCTGGTTCGGTGGTGGAGGTGGCCGCCCGGCTCGGTGGATGAGGTGGCCGCCCGGCTCGGTGGTCGAGGTGGCCGCCCGGCTCGGAGGTGGGGTGGCCGCCCGGCTCGGTGGTTGAGGTACCCGCCCCGCACCGGTGGTTGAGGTGGCCGCCCGGCTCGGTGGTTGAGGTGGCCGCCCCAGCGGCCCTCGAAACCACGGGGCCGACGCGGCCGGACCGATCGGTGGTTGAGCTGGCCGCCCCGCACCGGTGGTCGAGGTGGCCGCCCCGCACCGGTGGTTGAGGTGGCCGCCCCAGCGGCCCTCGAAACCACGGGCGAAGGCGCGCACCGGCCCCGATCGCGGCAAACGGGCCCCGACCGACCGTCAGAGAGGGTGCTTGCGGTGAGATCGCCGCGATCCGTGCACCGGGCGGGCAGGCCGGTGGTCGAGGTCGCCGCGCCGTTCGGTGGTTGAGGTGGCCGCCCGGTGGTTGAGGTGGCCGCCCGGTTCGGTGGTTGAGGTGGCCGCCCCGGCGGCCCTCGAAACCACCTCAGGAACGGTCGCCGGCAGAGTGCTGTGACGAAGCTCAGATGCCTAGATCTTCTTTCCCCAGCCCCCGCTGGCCCGGCCGAAACTGTCGGTGGTCACCCCTAGCGTTGTCGGTATGAACCAGTCGAGCACCGCCGTCGTCGAGGCCCCCGCGGCCACCGACACGAGCGCGTTGCTCGTCACTGCCCGCGCGGCTGCCGCCGCGCAGCAGGCCGCCGAGGTGGCCACGTTCGTCGCGGTCGCGGACTGGGCCGACGCCCACACCGACCGTTCGGGCGGCACCGTGGGCGACCCGATCGGCCCGCTCGGTTTGTGGTCCGAAGGCCCGAACTCAGTTCCGGGCGGCGACCGGTTCCTCGAGCTCGGCGGCCCCGGCGCACCACTGGTCTCGGAGTTCTGCCTCTACGAGATCTCTGCCGCCCTCGGGCGCTCCGTCGCCTCGGGCCGACCCTTGATCGGGGACGCGATCGAGCTGCGGCACCGCCTCCCCCGCCTCTACTCCCGCGTCCTCGCCGGCGCAGACCCCACCGCGCAGAAGCGAGCGCTACCGGTGTGGCGGGCACGGAAGATCGCGGCCCTGACCCGCACGCTGACGGCCGAGGGCGCGGACTTCGTGGACCGCAACCTCGCGCCCGTCGCGCACCGCGCCACCATGCCGACCGTCGAACGCCTCGTCGCCGAAGCCACCGCCCGGTTCGACCCCGAGAACGCCGAGCTCGACCGTGCAGACGCAGACGCCGGCCGCTACTTCACCATCGAGACCAACCCCGTCGACGCCGCAGCACCCTGGACCGGCGTCGTCCCCGTCCACGGCACCCTCGACCTCGCCGACGCCCTCGACCTGAACAACGCCGTGCAACGTGTCGCCGCCGACCTCGCCGCCGCCGGATGCGACGCCGACCTCGACGTCCGCCGCTCCATGGCCCTCGGCGAGCTGGCCCGCCGCCAAACCGCCCTCGACCTGTACGGCGCCACCGCAGTCGACGGCGGCGAGGCGCCAACCGGCTCGACCCGGACACCCGCGCGGCAGGTCGTGCTCTACGTCCACCTCTCCGACGCCGCCATCGCCGCCCACCGCTCCGCCGACGGGCTAGAGACAGGGCCCGGCATCGACCCGGTCACCGGCCACACCGGCATCGACCTCGCCCGCCTCGAGAACACCCGCGCACTCATCACCGCCGACCAGGTCCGCGACTGGTGCCGCACGCCCGGCACGCAGGTCGTCGTGAAGCCCGTCATCGACCTCAGCGGGCATGTGGCGGTGGACGCGTACGAGGTCCCCGACCGCATCGCCGAACGCGTCCGCCTCGACCGACCCACTTGTGCCTTCCCCTACTGCGGAAGACCAGCACGAGGCCTCGACCTCGACCACACCGAGGCCTACCGGCGAGAAGCAGCACCCGGTGCCAGGCAGACGTCCACCAGCAACCTCGCCCCGCTCTGCCGAGGCGAGCACCGAGCCAAGACACACCCGTCACCGACCGGAGCCAGCCCACCAGGCCCATCCGACGGTCCCGACGACCCACCGGGCGGCGTGCCACCCGATCGACGATGGCGCTACCACCGAGACCCGCTCGGAACCTACGTCTGGACCAGCCCCCACGGGCTTCGCTACGCCGTCGACTCGACCGGCACCACACCGCTCGACTAGCACCGCCACCAACGCCGACCCCGCCACCCAGCACCACCTGGCGGGGCCACCGGCATGTCCAGGCGTGGTTTCGAGGGGTGCTAGCGCACCCACCTCAACCACCGGAACGCGCGCGGCCACGTCGACCACCGGAACGCGCGCGGCCACCTCAACCACCGGAACGCGCGCGGCCACCTCAACCACCGGCGGCTGGCGGGGACACCGGCGTGTCCGGGCGTGGTTTCGAGGGGTGCTAGCGCACCCACCTCAACCACCGGAACGCGCGCGGCCACCTCAACCACCGGAACGCCGCCCACCTCGACCGCCGCCGCACCCGCGGGGTCACCTCGACCACCGAGACGCGCCGTCGGTGGCCAGACTCAGCTGCCCTCGGCGGAGCGGGCGGCGTACCCGGATGCGGCGGCGTGCACGGCGTCGACGTACGCCTGGTCGTGGTTGTAGGAGAACACCGCGTCGGCCCAGCCCTGCCCGCTCGCGAGGTCGTTGTCGTCGTGGCACAGGTAGCGGGCGGCGGCGTACGCGGCGTCGTCGAGGTCGTTCGGGTCCGTCTCGCCGTCGCCGTCGCCGTCGGCGCCCCACCGGGCCCAGGTCGAGCCGATGAACTGCATCGGCCCGACGGCGTGGTCCCACACGGGGTCGCCGTGCCACTGCACGAGCGCCGGGTGCGACGGGATGGCGGCGAAGCTGCCGGTGCCGTCGAGTGCCGGCCCCACCACGGCCGGGCTGGACCGGCCGTCGAGGCCGAGGATGCTGCCGGAGATGGTGCCGTGGCGGGACTCGACGTACCCGATGCCCGCCAGCGTCGCCCACCCGATCGCGCACCCGGGGTCCTCGGCGCGCACGCGCAGCTCGGCGACGGCGTACGCGTTCGTCGCCACCTGCGGGAGCCCCGTGCGCGCGGCGACGTCGGCCGTCCACGCGGCGTCGACGACCGGCACGACCGGACGACCCGGCGGCAGCAGCGGCTGCTCCGCCGCGGGCGGCGGGGCGACCTCGCCCAACGCGGAGGTGCCGGGCTCGGAGCGCGGCTGCGGCGCCGGCTCGCGCGCGACCCACCAGGCCGCGCCGAGCAGGGCGACGGCGATGACGACGAGCAGCCCCGGTACGACGTGCCTCCCCCGCCGCGCGGCCGTGACGGGTCGCCGCGTGGCCGGTCGCCGCGGGGCCGGTCGCGCCGCGGGCCGGCGCGCGGCGGCCTTCTTCGCGGGCACCTTCTTCGCGGGCACCTTCTTCGCGGGCACCTTCTTCGCGGCGGCGGACTTCCCCGCGGGCGGCTTCGCCGCCGCCTTCTTCGCCGCGGTTCGCGCGGCCGGCTTGCGCGGCGCGCTCACGCCCCGGCGATGGCGGCCAGCACGCGGTCGGCGAGCTCGGGCCGGCACACGACGAGGTCGGGCAGGTACACGTCGGCCTGGTTGTAGCGCAGGGTCGAGCCGTCGACGCGGCTCGTGTGGAGGCCGGCCGCGCGGGCGACGGCGACGGGCGCGGCGGAGTCCCACTCGTACTGGCCGCCGGCGTGCACGTAGGCGTCCGCGACGCCGCGCACGACCGCCATCACCTTCGCCCCGGCGGACCCCATGGGCAGCAGCTCCGCGTCGAGCGCGGTGGCGACGACGTCGGTGACCGCCGGCGGACGGCTGCGCGAGACGACGAGCCGCGGGCGCCGTCCTCCCGCGGCGGGCGGCGCCATCCGGGGTGCGGCCGTCGAGAACGTCTCCTCCAGGGCCGGCTGCGCGACGGCGCCGACCGTGAGGTCCCCGCCGCCGGCGGGATCGGCTGCGTCCCGCTCCCACAGCGCCACGTGGACGGCCCAGTCCTCGCGGGGCGGCTCGCCGTACTCCCGCGTGCCGTCGAGCGGGTCGACGATCCACACCCGCTCCGCCTCGAGCCGCACCAGGTCGTCACGGCCCTCCTCCGACAGCACGGCGTCGCCGGGCCGGGCACCGGCCAGCAGGCCGACGATGAGCTCGTGGGCGACCCGGTCGCCCGTGTCCTTCAGCTGCGCCGGCTCCCAGCTCTCCGCGACGGCCCGCACCCGCAGGTCGAGCAGCTGCTCGCCGGCGACGGTGGCGAGGTGGGCGGCGAGCGCGTGGTCGTCGTACGACGACAGGTCGGTCCCGGGCACGGGCCCCAGCCTAGGTCGTGCGGGGTCGCCCCAGGCCGTCGGCGGCGAGCACGTCGAGGATGGCGTCCGCCGCCTCGCCCGAGCCCCGCTCGCCGCCCCCGGCGAGAACGGCCCGGCGCACGGCCATGTCGAGGAGGTAGAGCCGCGCGGTCAGCGGACCGGTGCGCACCCGCCCGGCCGAGCGCGGGTCCGCCGAGCGCTGCAGCAGCTCGGCCGCGGCCCGGCTCGCGGAGGCGCCCCCGACGCTCGTGGCGTGGGCGAACTGCCAGTTGTGCCGGTCCAGCGCCAGCGGCGCGCTGCCCTCGCCGTACTCCCAGTCCCACACCGCGAGCCGGCGCCCGCCGTCGGACCAGCCGAGGTTCCACGACGACCAGTCGCCGTGCCGCAGCCCGTGGGGCAGCACGGTGCGCCCGTGGAGGCGGCGTACGGCGTCCAGCACCGCCGCGCACCGCACGCCCCGCTCCGCGACGGCGACGTCGGGCGACGCGACGAGGTCGGCCACGTCGACCACGAGACGCGCGAGCCACGGCGACTCCGCGAGCGGCGGCGCCGAGCCACGTGCGGCACCCACCAGCGCGTCGAGCCGGTCCCAGGTGCTCGCCGGGTCGGCGGCGTCCGCCGGGGCGACGTCGTGGGGCAGCGGCGTCGTGCCCAGCACGGCGACCCCGTCCTCGTCGTGCCACAGCACGGGCCGGGGCACGAGCAGCGCACCGTCGCCGACGAGGTCGGACGCACGGGCGGCCGCCAGCGCCGCGGTGCGCTCGCGGCGCAGTGCCGCGCGTCGCTCCGGGCCTCCCCCCAGCTTGAGGAACAGCACCGGGGTCCCGGCGGCGTCCGTGACGAGCACGGTGGGCCGGGCCGTACCGTCGCGGTCGAGCACGGCGAGGCTCAGGTGCAGCTCCCGCTCGGGTCGCCCCAGCGACGCCGCGGCCAGCGCCCGGAGCCGCAGCGCGTCGCGCTCGGCCACGACCCGCACCACCTGCCCCGCCCGGGCCCGGGGACCGGCCAGGAAGGCGGCGGCGACGAGGGAGCGGGCCGCCCGGCGGCGCGGGGCGCGCAGGCGGTTGCCGTACATGAGGACGGCGTGGCGCCCGCGCCGCGGCAGGGCGCGGTCGACGACGTACCGCACGCGCCCGCCGTACCGGACGAGCTCGTAGGCCTCGTCCGCCGCGGACGCGGGCCGGGCCGGGGCCAGCGCCGAGCCCGCGCCGCCGAGGAGCGGCCAGACGACGGCCGCGGTGCGGGCCCAGGCCGGGTCACCCCCCGGCGTCACGAGATCGGCGCGTTCCACGACCCGCCCCTCAGCGCCCGGGCAGACGGACGAGGTTGGCCTGGGGCCGACCCTGCACCGAGGTGAACCCGCCGCCCATGACGATCTGGCGGCCGTCCGTGGCGAGGGTGCGCGACAGCAGGAGCGTGTCGGGCTGCGTGCTCACGCCGCTCGTCATCACCTGGAATCCGCTCTTGACCCGCCCGGTCGAGCGGTCGAGCACGTGCATGGCGACGTAGCGGCGGGGGTTGGTCTCGCCGAAGCCGCCGGCCGCGCTGCAGTCGTGCGCGTGGGAGGCGACGTAGATCTCGCTGCCCAGCGGGAGCACGTCGAAGGTGTCGCCGTAGCAGCGCGAGTACCACCGCACGGCGCCCGTCGCGGTGGCGATCGCCTGCACGCCCTCCTTGCGGCTCGCGGAGCCCGACCGGTCGTCACGACCGGCGAGGTAGAGCGTGTCGCCCACGACGTGGAGCGCGGTGGCCCAGTTGTACGGCGCGAGCAGGTAGTCGGTGCGGAAGTTCGCCACCGTCGCCCCGGTGCGGGCGTCGACGGCACCGACGCCCTGCGCGGCGCGGCCGTTGACCTGCTGGAACGGGCCGCCGACGAAGACGCGGGCCCCGTCGGCGGACACCGCGAGGGCCGTGGTGCGCAGCGCCTCGCCCGCGACGGGAGCGCTGATGACCGGCCGCCACGGCGTGACCTCGCGGGTGGTGAGGTCGAAGGCCGCCAGCCGGTCCCGGCTGGTCCAGCTCGCGACGCTGAACGCGCCACCGACGTAGAGCGTGCGGCCGTCGGGCGAGATCGCCAGCGAGCGCACGGTGCCGTTCACCCCGTTCCAGCCGACCTGGCCGAGGAACCGACCGGTCGCGGTGTCGAACATGGCGAGGTGCTCGGCGGTCTGGCCGTCGACGGAGTTGAAGTCACCGCCCACGTACAGGACCTTCTTGTCCGGCGACAGCACCATCGCGTGCACGGTGCCGGGCGAGCCGTCCCACTCGTTGGTCAGACGCGGCGCGAACGACGGGACGAGCGCCCCCGTCGCCGCGTCGAAGGCCACGAGCCGGCCCTGGCCGGACTCGCTCGTGCCCGCGGCCGCGCCGGAGGGCCGGGTGGAGGTGAACGCCCCGCCCGCGTAGATCCGCCCCGCGGCCATCTCGACCGCCCAGACGGGCCCGTTGGTCTGCGACATCGGCACGGGCACGTCGCTCACCACCGTGGCCGCCGAGGCCCCCGGGGCGGCCACGACCTGCCCGAGCAGGAGGGCGAGGACGGTGGCGACGACGCTGCTGGCCGCGCCGGCGCGACCCCGCCACCTCGCCCGGGCGCCGGTGCCGGTGCGGGCACCGGTCCTGGTTCTGGTCAGTTCCACGTTCTCGTCTCCTCGGGTCGCACCGGCGGGGCCGGTGGGCGTGCTGGGTGGGGTGGGGTGCTGCGTGTGCGGCGTCCGGGGCCGCCCGATCGGCCTCACCACCACACCTCCGTGCCGAGGAGCCGTGCGAGCTCCTTCGTGTGCGGTTCGTAGTGCGCCCGCAGCTCCTCCGCCGGTCCGGCCGGCAAGGCGTCCCCGGGCGCGCGGTTGCGGCGGGTCGACGCGGGCGGGCGCCGGTCGAGGCCGACGTGGTCCTGCACCCGCCCGAGGGCGGTGGCGGGGTCGGCGTACATGTCCTCGCTGCGCAGCACCAGCACCCGGTCGGGGCCGTAGGCGTCGAGCCACGCGGCGACCTGACCGGCGTACTCGCCGCGGGCGCGGTAGGAGTACCAGTCCAGCGCCCGCGGGTGGTACGTCGGGTCCGCGGCCAGCCGCTCCCGCTCCCCCGCCAGCCGCCCGGGCTCCGCGGCGAGCGCCGCGGCGAACCCGAGCGACTCGACGCCGGCCTTTACCCGCTCCCGGTAGTGGGAGTAGGCCCGCTCGACGGGGTCGCGCAGCAGCACGACGATCCGCGCGTCCGGCAGCACCTCGTGGGCCCGCGTGGCGACCCGGGGGTCGAAGAGGTACGCCGGGTCGGCCTCCACCGCGAGCGCCGCGCCGTGGCGCTCCGCGTGGCGACGCCGGGTGGCCGCGGTCGGGAAGTGCCCGCGGTACCACGCCTCGGAGCGGTCCGCGTGGCGCGTGAACCAGTGCGGGCTCTTCACGTGCTGCGCCGCCGGCAGCAGCGGCAGCACCTGCGGGTGCGACAGCAGGGCCGACCACAGGAACGTGGTGCCGCTGCGCTTCGCCCCCACCACCAGCACGTCCGGACCGGGTCGCCAGGCGGCCGTGGCCGTCCCGCCGAGGCGTACGGCGCCGCCCACCGCCTGCTTCGCGGGCTGCGGCACCAGTGACTTGGCCCGCCGCAGGGCTGCGGAGTCGTCGAGACTGCTCACGGGGTCCTCCAACGGGACGGGCGGGACGGGCGGGACGGGCGGGACGGGCGGGACGGGCGGTGGGTGGCCGGCAGCCGCAGCGCCGGGAGGTCGAGCGGGCGGCGCGCGAGCTGCAGGAGCGCGGCGTACGCCAGCGTGCCGACCAGGGCGTGGACCCCCAGCCAGGACCACGTGGGGTCGGTGACCAGCCGCAGCGCCAGGCCGGGCAGGCCGTAGGCGAGCAGGGCGCAGGCGCCCGCGACGAGCACCGGACGCCACGGCAGGCGGATGCCGGTGCGGCGACCGCCGCGCACCAGGCCGAGCGCGGAGTCGAGGGCCAGGCACCCCGCCCACGCGACGGCGGCGCCGACCAGGCCGATCCGTGGCACGAGCACGAGGTTGAGGACGATGTTGAGGCCCAGCGCGACCGCGGTGTGGGCCGCGGTCAGCGCGCTGCGTCCCGCCATCAGCAGGGCGGCGGTGACGTTGCCCATCGCGACGTAGACGAGCATGCCGAGCGCGACCACGGTCAGCGCCGGGGCCGCCTCGGCGAACTCCGGGCCGACGACCCCGAGCACCAGCGGCGCGTGCACCGCGAGGCCCAGGAAGATCGGCCACGACACCAGCACCAGCCAGACGGTGGTGACGGCGTAGACGTCGCGGAACGCCGCCCGGTCGTCCCGCGCCCACGCGGCGGCCATCGCGGGGGCGCTCTGCAGGCGCAGGGCCTCCATCGCCATGGTGCCGGTGGTGACGAAGCGGCTCGCCGCGGCCCAGGCGCCGGCGGCCGCGGGGCCGAGCAGGATGCCGACGACGATCACGTCGGCCCAGACGATCGCGAGCTCCAGGCACGACGCGACACCGCGGGGCAGGTTGAACGCCCAGAGCGCGCGGGCCTCGGCCCGCACGTCGGGAGGGGTCGCCGGTGTGGCCGCCGGGCTCGAGGCCGGGGCCGGGGCCGCGGTGCGGGCCCGGCGCACACCGCGCAGGAGCAGCGCGGCGGCGGCGAGGTCCATGAGCACGAGGGGCGCGGCGTAGCTGACGAGCAGCCACTCCGCCGGGGCGTCGACCCACCACAGCAGGGCGACGGCGGCGAGCCGGGAGGTCGGCAGGAGCACCTGGTAGAGCCACACGAAGGGCAGGACCGAGCCGAGCGAGCGGGTGCCGTTGAGCGCGGCCTGCCCGGTCGCGGAGACCACGAGGGTGCCGACGAGCACCCAGCAGAACGCGGTGACCGTCGAGCGGTCGGCCGCCGGGAACGTCGCGGCGATGTCGTCGACGAGCACGGCGAGGGTGGCGGCGACCACGAGGCTCCACAGGAGCACCGGGGTCAGCGTCAGGCGGACGGCCCTCCAGGCGCGCTGGTGGTCGCCGACCGCGCGGTGGCCCGACAGGGCGCGCACCAGCCCGGTGTCGCTGCCGGCGAGCGCGACCCCGTTGAGGATCATCAGCACCGCGACGGCCTGGAAGTAGAGCCCGGCCAGGTGGGCGCCGAACAACCGTCCGAGCACGATCGTCAGCGCGAACCCGCCGAGGGCGGCCGCGACCGACCCGACCAGCGACACGGCGCCGCTGCGCGCCATCTCCCTGCGTTCGGCCGGCCGCGGCGCCAGGGGCCGCGGCTCCTCAGATACCGCGACCACGGGCGTGCAGCGCGGACTGGATGCGGGTGGCGCTCACGAGACGGCTGAGCACGAGGGCGGTGAGCACGACGCGGGGCTCCCGGCGGTTGTCGGTCCACGCCCGCCGCAGCCAGGTGCGGGCCTCGCCCCGCTCGCCGGCGGCGGCGTGGGCGAAGGCGATCTGGCCGGAGATCCGCGCCCGTCCGCTCGGCGACGCGGCGAACTCGGGGAACGCCGCGAGGAGCGACGACAGGGCGGCGGCGACGGTCTGCCACCGGCTGAAGAAGTACGACCCGCCGTTCCAGTGGATGTCGGCGACGACGTCCTCGACGAGCCCGATGGTGCCGGTGCGGGCGAGGCGCAGCAGCAGCTCGTAGTCCTCCGCGTAGCCCCCCGGCAGGTCCTCGTCCCAGCCGCCCACCACGGCGACCGCGCGGCAGCGGTAGAGCAGCGCGGAGGGGTGCAGCTCCATGACGCGGTCGTCGAGCAGGTCCTGCAGGTGCACGCGGCGGCGGGGCGCGCGTCGTACGACGTGCACGTCACCCCGCACGACCCGCACGCTCCCACCGACGGCGAGCAGGTCGGGCTCGGCGAGCAGCTCGCGGACCTGGGCGTCGAGCCGGCCCGGCAGCCAGGCGTCGTCGTCGTCGCAGGTCGCGAGCAGGTCGTGCTCGGCGAGCGCGAGACCCGTGTTGCGGGCGCCGGCGACACCGGGGCGCCGGGCGTTGCGGACGACCCGCAGCCGCTGGCCGGCGCGCTGCGGCTGCGGCAGGCCCAGCTCGGCCGGGTCGCGGTCGTCGTCGAGCACGACGACGAGGTCGACGGGCCCCTCGTAGGTCTGCTCCCACACCGACAGGACCGCCCGTCGGAGGGTCTCAGTGCGGCCGTGGGTGGCGATGGTGACGGAGACGGCGGGGTGGCGCTCGTCGCGGCGGGCGCCCGGGGCGGTCTCACTCAACGCCCTCGACCTCCACCCGTCCGAGCACGGTGACGTCCACGGCCGCGAGGTGCATGCGGGCGACGTCGAGCGCGTCGGCGGCCCAGCGGCTCGTGCCGACGACCACCACGACGCCGTCGCAGGCCTCGAAGTCGATCCGCCAGTTCGGCAGGGTGACGTCGAGCAGGTCGATCTCGAGGCGGCCGTCGGCGCCGACCGCGCGGACGCCGCGGCGCACCAGGTCCGCCGCGCTGGGGTCGAGGTCGGGCGTGACGTAGACACCGAGGCGCAGCTCCGCCCCCGGGTCCTCCTGCTCGCGGCGCAGGAGCCACCGCGTGACGCCGAGGCCGATCGTGGCCAGGGCCCCGTCGGGGGCGTCGCGGCGCACGGCGGCCAGCACGGCGAGCTCGGTCGCCGGGACGTCGACGTCGCTGCCGAGGAGCTCCGGAGCCGGCTCCTCCCCGTCGACCCGGTCGCGGGCGGCGCCGCGCCGACGGCGCACGGCGCCGGCGAGACCGCCACCCCGGGCGGTGTCGGGACCGGCGTCGGGACCGGCACCGGGGTGGGCGCCGGCGCCGGCGCCGGCGAGCGCGAGCTGCCGCGGGGCGTTCGGGGACCGCAGGTGCCACAGGTAGGCCGACACGAGGCCCAGCAGCAGGCCGCCGAGCAGACCGGCCAGCACGTGCGCGGCAGGGGTGAGGGAGGTCTGCCGGGCGGTGCCGGCGGCGGCGCCCGCGATCTTGCCGGGGTCCACCACGGTCTCCTCGAGCAGCACCCGCTCCTCGACGAGCTCCGCGGCGCGCGGGTCGTCGGCGTCGTAGGCGGCGATGAGGTCGGCCAGCAGCGCGTCGTGGCTCTCCCAGCGCTGCACCGCCTCCGCCTGCGCCCGCTCCAGGTAGACCTCGGCGGCGGTGTCGGCGCGCTCCTCCGCCTCCTCGGCGTCGTCGTCGGTCCAGGTGAAGACGAGGTAGTTGCTGTTCGTCTCCGCCACCACGCCCAGGCGGCGCGCCACGTCGTCGGCCGTCGTGCCGTCGCCGATCTCCTCGGCGATGGCCTCCCGCACGGGTGGGGTGCGGGTCAGGGCGACCTGGTCCTCCGCCCACAGGGTGTCGGGGCGGAAGTCGCCGACGGGCACGAGGCCGCTGCCGACCCGCACGGTCGACGTCGCGGCGTACGTCGGCTGCGTGAGCCCCGCGACCAGGAGCCCGGCGACGAGGCCGAGCGCCATCCCCACGAGCAGGTGGAGGCGGTGAGCGCGGATGGCCGCGGCGAGCGTGGGGAGGCGACGCAGCTCGCGTCCGTCGTCCGTCCCGGCAGGCGCGGTGGTCGCGGTGGTCGCGGTGGTCGCGCAGGTCGCGGTGGGCTCCGGAGACGTGTCCAGGGCCGTCGTCTTCTCGTCATGCATGGTGAGCGGTCACCTTCCTGGGGTGGGGTGCCACGGGCGCGGCGCTGGTGGCGCCCGCCGCGGGAGAGGTGGTGTGGAGGCGGCGCACCCCGGTGAGGGCGAGCGCCAGCAGGGTCACGGCGAGCGGCACGGGCAGCACCTCGTAGAAGGCGATCTGCACGAGCAGCGCCGGACCCGTGGCGTGCAGCCAGATGTCGGCCGAGCGGCCGTCGCGCGGCCGGGCGTGCCACCACACGGCGAGCACGGCCAGCACGAACACCACGGCGCCGGCGATCCCCTGGGAGACGAGGATCGTCCACAGCTGTCCGTGGGTGCCGATGGAGACGTCGTTGCTGTCGGCGAGGCCGGCCGAGGACTGCGGCGCGCCCCAGCCGAAGAGGGGCGAGCGCAGCGCGAGGTCCCACGACGCCTGGTAGAGGGTCTCGCGGGTGCTGGTGTTGGCGTACTCCAGCCGGGCCGTCAGCACGCGTCGCACCGGCTCGACGAGCCAGATCGTCGCCGCCAGGCCGGCCACGGTGCCGCCGACGGCGCCGAGCGCCCGCAGGTCGCCGGTCGCGGCGCGCCGCACCACGACGTACGCCGCGGCGACGGCGATCGTCACCCAGCAGCCGCGGTTCAGCGACACGAGCACCGGCGGCACCGCCGCGACCAGCAGCCCCGCGAGGAGCACGCGCTCGTGGCGGCGGGTGGCGACGCAGAACGCGTGCACGACGACCGGGAAGCCGATGCCGACGGCGGCGCCCCAGTCGTTGGTGTAGGCGAAGAGGGGGCTGGGGCGCGGTGAGCCGTAGAGCCCGTCGTACTCCGAGAACTCGGGGTGGGTCAGCGACGTCACGAACGGGTCGTCGAGGCCGACGGCCCGGGTGAGCGCCTGGAACGGGCTCGTGAACTGCAGGTTGTCGACCAGGATGCCCGGGTAGGCGAGCAGCACCGCCGCCGCCCACAGCGCGACCAGCCACGTCAGCACGCGGCGTCCCGGCAGACCGCGGTCGAGCGCGTTCCACACGACGACCGCCATCGCGACGACGCTCGCGTAGAGCGCGAGCCGGAACCCGTAGGACACCGCGTAGCGCGCCGTGCTCAGCATCAGCGCCGAGACCAGCACCCAGCCGAGGAAGAGCAGGAGCACGCCGTAGCCCGGCGGGAGGGTCACCACGCGGCGGTTGACCGCCAGCCAGAGCACGACCGGTACGGCGGCGACCACCCACGCGGGCACCTGCACGCCCAGGGCCCACCACAGGGGGTAGGCCAGGAGGAGGAGCGCGACGGGCCGCACCGCCGAGGTCAGCTCGGCGGGGGTCGCGGTCGAGGGGGGCGCTGGGTCGCGCCGCACGACGGTGGGAGCGCTCACGCCGCCACCTCGCGGACGCGGCGGGCGGGCACCCCGGCGTACACACCGCCGCTGGTGAGGCGGCCGGTGACGACGGCGCCGGCGGCGACGACGCAGCCGTCCTCGACGACCGCGCCCGGGAGCAGGGTGGCGCGCGCGCCCAGCCACACGTTGTCGCCGACGCGGGTCGTCAGGTACTCCGCGTCGCGGGACGTGCGCCCGTCCTCGTCGCGCCCGTGGGTGGCCGTCAGCACCATGACCTGCGGGGCCAGGTGGCAGTCGGCGCCGATCTCGATGCGACCCCGCGCCACGTCGAGGTAGCAGTCGTGGTTGACGAAGGTCCGCTCCCCCACGCTCAGCGCGCTGCCGGTGATGGTCACGCCGCTGAACACGTTGCGGGTGCGGACGTCGAGGCCGGCGGCGCGGTAGACCAGCCACCGCAGCGGGCGCGGGACGAGCGCGGAGCCGGCCACGACGCCCAGGACGAGGTGGCGCCAGGCGATCCCCGCGTCGAGGCGTACGGCGGCGCCCACCCGCCGCAGGACGCTCATCGCTGCACCCGCGAGAGCAGGGCGCGGCGCACCGAGCGGACTCGGCGCTGACGGTGGCCGACCAGCTCGTCGACGTGGTGGGCGAAGCGCGCGGCGGCCTGGCCGGCGGCGTCGTCCGCCTCCTGCTCCACGCGGGGGCCCGTGCCGGCGAGCGCGTCGAGGACGGCCGCGTCGACGCCGTCGCGCTCGGTCGCCAGCTGCACCATCCCGGCGTCACCGGCGACCTCGGCGAAACGCTGCTGGTGGCCGTCGACGTGCTCGCCGAGCGAGGGGTCGCGGGGCACGCAGACGGGCACGTGCCCGGCACGGCGGGCGTCCATGATCGTGCCCGGGCCGCCGTGGCACACGACGACGTCGGCGGTGCGAACGAGGCGCTCCAGGTCGTCGTGGTCCACGAAGGCGTGGCCCTCCGCCACCCGCGGCTCGGCGCTGTGACCGTGCTGGACGACCACGTGCGCCCGGCCCTCGAGGGAGCCCGCGAGCGTGTCCATCCAGTCGACCAGCCGGTCGAACGGGTGGTGGTCGGTGCCCAGCAGCGCCACCACGAGGGGGCGGCCGGCGTCGACGGCGGTCACAGGAGCGGCCCGACGAGAGCGGCGTCCGGGTAGACGTCCAGCTGCGTGTCCCACTGCACGATCCGCCGCGACGTGAAGGGGCCGCACAGGCGTCCCGTCATGGTCGGCGAGTCGACCCGGTCGTAGACCTCGAGGAACACGGTGGGGATGCGCAGCACCCAGGCGAGCACGAAGAACGGCACCGCCACGCCCGCGCCGGCGCTCACCACGACGTCGGGCCGCTCGCGGCGCAGGACCCGCCAGGCGAGCACCAGGTTGCGCAGCAGGTTGCCGACGTTGCGGGTGGTCGGCGAGTAGGAGGTGACGACCCGCTCGTCCGCGAGGCGGTCCCGCACGTCGGGGGTGTCCGGGCACACCCACGTGCGCTCCCGCTGCTCCCACCAGGGGCGCAGGGCGAGCAGCTGCGCGAGGTGGCCGCCCTGGGTGCTCACGAGCAGCGCGCGCTGCCCCGGCACGGCGGCGATGTCGGTCATCAGTAGGCTCCCTTCGCCCGCAGGACGGCGGACACGGTGCGGACGCAGATGACGAGGTCACCCGCGATGGACAGGTCGTCGGCGTAGGCCAGGTCGAGGTCCACGCCGTCCCTCCAGGGGAGGTCGGAGCGGCCGCTGACCTGCCACAGCCCGGTGAGCCCGGGCTTCACGGCGAGGCGGCGGCGGGAGGTCTCGTCGTACGCCGCGACCTCCGCCGGCAGGGCGGGGCGCGGACCGACGAGGGACATGTCGCCCCGCACGACGTTCCACAGCTGCGGCAGCTCGTCGAGCGAGGAGCGCCGCAGGAAGCGGCCGAACCGGGTGACCCGCGGGTCGGCCCGGATCTTGAAGAGCACGGCGTCGGACTCGTTGAGGTGGGTCACCGCGGAGCGCAGGCGCTCGGCGTCGGCCCTCATGGTGCGCAGCTTGTGCAGGACGAACGGGCGGCCGTCGCGCCCGACCCGCACCTGGTGGAAGAGGGCCGGGCCGCTGCTGTCGAGCCGCACGGCGAGCGCCAGGAGCCCCAGGAGCGGTGACAGGAGCACCAGCGCCACCGCGGCCAGCGTGCGGTCTGCGAGCGACTTGGTGACCCGCCCCACCGTGCCGTGCCGCGGCGGGGCGAGCGTGAGCACGGTGCCTCCCGTGGGGCCGCCGAGACGGCCGACGGCCAGGCGGCGGGGGGCGACGGCAGGTGCGGCGAACCCGAGCGGCACGCCGGTCGGCTGCAGCTGCCAGGTGACGGCGCGCACCGCGCGGGGGGCGAGCCCGGCGCCCGGGGCCAGGAGCACGAGGTCGGCGCGGTGGTCGACGACCGTGCGGGCCAGCGCCGGGGCGTCGCCGGTCTCGAGGTCGACGCCGACCGTGGCCACGGGGGCCACCGGGGCCGCGAGGCCCGCGGGGTCGGGGGTGGCCCGGCGGCCGGACGGGACCAGCAGCACGACCCGGGGCTCGCGGCGCCCGGCCGCGAGCGCGGCCCGCACGACGGCGAGCAGGACGGCGACGAGCACCACGACCAGCACGAGCAGCCCGACGGGGGCCACGAGGAGACCCGCGGTGACCCCGAGCGCGAGCAGGCCGGCCGCGAGCAGCGCGACCCGGGCCAGGCCCGGGAGGTCCGCGCCCGTCACGGCACAGTGGGCCGGGCGGGAGCCGGCCAGCAGCAGCCGCGCCGCCCACCAGGCACCGGCGACGAGGCCCGCCGCGGGCAGTGACAGGGGGCCGGCCAGCGTTCCCCCGGCCGGCACGGCGACCGGGAGGACCGCCTCGCCCAGCGCGAGGACGACCCGGGAGCGGCGTCCGGCCGGGGCCGCGACGGCGGCGGGAGCCGGGGCGGCAGGAGCCGGAGCCGGGGCCGGGGCGGGGGCGACGGAGCGGACCGCCGCGACGGGGCGGGGGGTCGTGCCGACCGGGCCGGGCTCCCCGACGACGGGCTGCACCGTGGCGTGACCACGCTCACCGCCCGACACCTCTCGCACCACGCCCGACACCGGCGCCTCCTTGACCTCGACCCCTGATCCGGGGTGGACTAGACCTGCTTGGAGAACACTGTTCGCTTTCGTGAACGGCGTTGTCAAGTGAGAACACGGTTCTTTACCTGCCAGCCGCGCCCAACCGTGCGTCTTTGACGCACGGGAGCCAGTCGGGCCAGTAAGGTCACTCGGGAGATGGGTGCGATGACGGAGACACCGGACAGGGGCGCGCAGCCCGAGACGTCCGCGTCCACGGGACCGGAGCGGGCCCCGTCGCGCCGCGACCGCGCCCGGCTGGCCACGACGGACGAGATCAAGGCCGCCGCCCGGGAGCTCCTCGCCCCCGCCCAGGAGGGCAGCGACCTGTCGCTGCGGGCCGTCGCGCGCGAGGTGGGAATGACCCCCTCGGCGATCTACCGGTACTTCGAGTCGCGCCACGACCTGATGGAGGCCCTCGCGCTCGACGCGTTCGACTCCGTGGCCGCCGCACTCGGCGAGGCGGCGGCGGTCCCGGACCGCGCCCCCCTGCAACGGGCCGTGGACATGGCCCACGCCTACCGCGCCTGGTGCCTGCGCCACCCGGCCGAGTTCGCCCTGATCTTCCGCCACGGCAACGTGAGCGGTGCCGGGTCACCGACCTGGCGCGAGCACCTCCTGGGCTTCTACCGCGTCCCCCTCGTGATCATGCTCGAGGACGTCGCCGCCGGGCACGTGGCGCTCGGCACGATGGCGACCCCGCTACCCGTGGTGCAGCCGGAGATCCTCGAGGTGGCCCAGGCGCTGGGCCCCGACGGGGTGTGTCCCGAGGCCGTCGTGCGGCTCACGCAGGTGTGGGCGTCGATCCACGGCTTCGTCTGCCTCGAGCTGTTCGGCCACGCCGGGCTCATCATGGGTGACGTCGCGGAGGCGTTCGAGCACCACGTGCGCACCGTCCTGGGCACCCACTACCGCTGACCCCCGCTCCCCAGGCGGCCTGGCTGTCCCCACCGTCCGACCTCACGAGAGCCGCGGCGCCCGGGGGAAGCCCAGCGCCACCTGCACCGCCGCGGAGACGGCGGCCTGGGCCTGGCGCAGGTCCGGGGTCGTGACGTCGCCGACCATGCACAGCATCCAGCGGCGCGCGTCGAGGTCGTAGCCGCCGGCGGCCACGCGCGTGACCCCGCCGCCCCACACCTCCATGGCCCGGGCGGCGGCCGACCCGTCGCCCGACCAGGCGACGAACGAGCCACCCTCGAGCACGGCGGCCGTCTGCTCGTCGGTGACCTGCCGGGAGGGCGCGGCCAGCACGGCGGCGAGCCGCTCGCCGTCGGGGCCGTCGCGTCGTACGGCGCTCGCCGCCCGCCACAGCTCCGTGCTCCCGGCCCGCCCGATCCACCAGCCCGCGACGTCGAGGCGCTGGGCGAAGCGGCAGGCGACGGCCGTGAGCCGGTCCACCACGGGCGCGTCCACCAGGTCGTCGAGGTCGTGGAGGGTGCGCTCGAGCGCGTCGGCCACGTCGCCGGGCGCCAGCTCGTCCGGGAGCTGGCCGACCGTCCCGCGCACCAGCTGCTCGAGGGCGTCGACCACCCGCCGGGCCAGGCGGCGCTCCTCGGCGTCGAACGAGCCCGTCGAGCGCACGAGGTGCAGGACGATGCCGGTGCCGTCCGCGCACTCGCGGCGCACGGCGATCACGCCGTCGTCCTCCGGCGGCCCCGTCGTGGTGCTGCGCAGGGACGAGGACGGCGTCGCGCCTCCCGCCAGGGGAAGCTCGACGGTGTCGTCGTACCGGGCGACGGTCACCGCGTCGAGCGAGATGGCCGCGCGGATGGTGTGCTCCACCAGCTCGCGCCACCGCTCGACCTCGTCCAGTGCAGAACTCTCCACGACTTGCCCACGCCCTCCGGATACGGCTCTCCCCCGCGCTGCCACGCACACTGGACGCCCGAGGACCGGGGCTGTGACTGCACCTTCGCGATGCCAACGATGCAGGGGCACTGCAAGTCACTCGGAAGTGACGCGCGTCGCACTCCCACACGAGCGGGCCCGAACCGGGACCTTCGTCCCAGCCCGGCGGGCTCAGGAGTTGAAGCGCTGCTGGGTGCGCTCGAGGCCCTCGGTGACGAGGCACTCGATCGCGTCGGCGGCGTCGCCCACCTGCAGCGGGAGCTCCTTGCGCTCGGTGCGCGAGTAGTCCGACAGCACGAAGTCCGCGACGTCCTGGCGCCCCGGGGGCCGGCCGATCCCGGCTCGCACCCGGTGGAAGTCGCCGGTGCCCAACGACGAGCGCATCGAGCGCAGGCCGTTGTGGCCGTTGTCCCCGCCGCCCTTCTTCACGCGCAGGGTGCCGAAGGCGATGTCGAGCTCGTCGTGGACGGCGACGATGCGCTCGGGCGGCACCTTGTAGAAGGTGGCGAGCGCCTTGACCGGGCCCCCCACCTCGTTCATGTAGCTGCGCGGTCGCGCCAGCACCAGCCGGGGCCCGGGCGTGCCCGGTGCGCCGACACGGCCCTCGACCACGTCGGCCCGCCCGGTCTTGTGGGAGCGGAACGGACTGCCCCAGCGCGCGGCCAGCTCCTCGACCACCAGGTAACCGATGTTGTGCCGGTTGCCGGCGTACGACGGGCCGGGGTTCCCCAGCCCGACGGCGAGCCACACGCCCCCGGGCGCGTTCTCGGTCTCGGACATGGGGGAACCCCGGCCCTCTCTGCTCGGGGGCCCGGCTCGCGCCGGGCCCGGACTCACTCGGAGTCGGTGGCCTCGCCCTGCTCGGCGTCGCCGGCGTCGGCGGCGTCGCCCTCGGCGGCCTCCGGCTCGTCCTTCTCGATGCCCGCGTCGGCCTCGGCCTCGGCCAGCTCGGCCTCGACCTGCTCGGCGGTGGCGGCGGCGGTGACGTTGACGACGAGGACGTCGCCCTCGGTCAGCAGCGTCGCGCCGCCCGGCAGGGCCAGGTCGGCCGCGGTGACCTGCGTGCCGGCCTCGGCGCCCTCGACGGACACCTCGACCTGCTCGGGGATGTCGGTGGCGGCGACCTCGACCTGGACGGTCGCGTTCTCGGTGACGACCAGGGTCTCCGAGGCGGCCTCGCCCACGACGACGACGGGCACGTCGACCGTGACCTTCTCGCCCTTGACGACGGCGACGAAGTCGACGTGCTCGATGACGCGGCGGATCGGGTCGACCTGCACGTGCTTGGTCAGCGCCAGCTGCGCCTCGCCCTCGACGTCGAGCTCGAGCAGCGCGTTGGCGCCACCGTGCTTGAGCGCGAGCATCGTGTCGTGGCCGGGCAGCGTCAGGTGCAGCGGCTCCATGCCGTGGCCGTAGACGACGGCGGGGATCTTGTCGGCGCGGCGGATGCGGCGGGCCGCACCCTTGCCGAACTCGGTGCGACGCTCGGAGGTGATCTTCTCGCTGGACATGTGGGACTCCTCGTGGTGCGGGTACGGCGGCACGGGAGGCCGCTCGTCAGGTCGGGCGCCGCGGCGCGACAGCGCGGCGGACACGGGAGTCCGACCGGCCCTGTCGATCACGGAACCCGGAGGCTCCCTCGCCGAGGCAACCGCAGCACCCTAGCCGCCGCCGGAGGGACCGGACAAATCGGGTGGTGCCCGGTCGGGTCAGGTGCTGGGGGTGACGACGGCCACCGCGGCCGGCTCGAGCACGAAGCCACCCACCTCGGCGACCACCTCGCAGGGGCCGGTCGTCGGGAAGTAGCCGCGGACGTCGCCGTCGACGCTCACGGCGACGGCGTCGCACCCCGTCGCGAAGCGCAGCCCGTCGCCCGCGAGCTCCCGCACGACGCCGCTCGCCACCCGGGCCCCGCTGTCGTGGACCGGGTCGGAGCCCACCTCTCCCTGCGCCCAGGTCGCGAACAGGAGCGTGGACGCGGTCCCGTCGACGTCGATGCGGGGTGGCGTGACCTCGATCCGGAGGCTGCGCACGCGCTGGGCGGGGAACGCGGTCGTGCGGTTGGCGGTGTCGGCGACGGCGGTCGTCAGGAGGTCGGCGGCGTCGGACTCCCACGCCTCCAGCGCGCCCTCCTCGACCCCCAGGTCGACCCCGACGACGGCCGCGGCCCGCAGCGTCGTCGTACCGGCCGGCAGCGGGCCGAGGCTCCAGCCGCACGGTTGCTCCACCGCCGTCGTGTACGGGTCCACCGGGGCCGCGGGCACGTCCCAGGCCACGTCGGTCGGGCAGTCCGCCGGGTCGTCGGCGGGGCCGGGCAGGAAGACGAGGACCGTGGGCTCGGCCGCCGCCGGCTTCGTCAGGCTCAGCTCGACCTCCACCGTCGACCCGCCGGGGTCGTACGACGCGGCGCGGGCGACGACGAGACCGCTCGGCGAGGCCACCGGGTCCAGCTCGGCCTCCTGCTCGGGGGCCGTCGCGCGCGTGGCGGCGTCCACATCGCCACCCCCGGTGTCGTCGCGGCCCGCCCACCACGAGCCCGCGAGCACCGCGGCGAGGAGCACGAGCACCGCGGCGACCACGGCGACCACGGCGCGACGTCGCGGCTCCCGCCGCGCCGGGGTCTCCGGGGTCTCCGGGGCGACCGGAACGGGGTCGGGCCCGCCGGCGCCCACGGCCCCCGACGGCACGAAGGGCACGTCGACGGTGTGGCCGGGCGGCGCGCTGGCGGCGGCCGCCGCGACGGCCGCGGCCCC
>NZ_JAHWBL010000047.1:0-27021 GCF_029493445.1 Nocardioides sp. ChNu-99
CGACGCGGGCGCCGCCGGCGCGGTCGCCCTGCGCACGGCCACCCGCGACGGCCACACGGTGCTCGAGATCGTCTCGGCCTGGTCGGCGGGGCGCCTCGTCGTGCGCGGGGAGGCCGGCCTCGCCGGCCCGGCGACGGTGGACGTCGCGTGCCGACGCGGCAGCGCCCCCGTCTGGTCGGGTCGTGTCGAGGTCGCCGCCGGGCGCTCGGTCGTCGCCGGACGCGACGGCGCGCCCGCCCTGCTCCCGGCCGGGACGGCCTGCACGGCGGCGGGGGGCACGGCGTACCGCGTCTCGGCCGACGGGCCCGCCACCGCCGTCACCGTCGCGGCGGGCGACCCGAGCCGGCTGCAGGAGCTGGTGATCACGGTGGGGCCGCGGACGGCGTACGCCGACCCGGTCACCCGCGCGGGCCTCGGTCCGCGCTCGACGACGCCGGCGCTGCCGCCCACGCCGGGTCTCGGCGGTCTGCCGACGGGCCTCCCGGGCGCTGCCCCCGGCACCCTCCCGGGTGCGACCGTGCCGCTGGGCGTGCCGCCGCTGCTCCAGGCCGCCCCCGACAGCCGCGTGGTGCCGGGCGCCGAGGACCCCGAGGGCTCGCTGGGCCTCGCCGCGCCGGCCGCCGCCGAGGCGGACCCGGACGGCCGCCGCGTCGACCCGCTCGTGCCCCTGGCCGTCGCGGGCGTGCTGCTGCTCGGCGCCGGCGCGCTCTGGTCGCGGATGCGCAGCGCCTGACCTCCGGTTCGTGGGGGCAGCGCCAGGCATTCCGCGGCGCTGCCACCACGAACGCAGGCCGGGCCGGGCCGGATCGACGGCGGGGGCCGGATCAGGGGCGGCGCGTGCGCAGCAGCCAGGCGAGGCCGAGGAACGGCAGCACCAGCGGCAGGTAGCCGTAGCCCGACCCGAACCGCGACCACACGGTGTCGTCGGGGAACCAGTCGCCGTGCACGACGCTGACGGTGCCGACGGCGAGCACCCCGACGAGCTCGACCAGCACCGCCACCCAGGCGACCCGGCGCCACACCGGCGCGGGGCGGGCCAGGCCGAGCGTGGCGGCGACGTAGACGAGCGCCGCGAGCGCCGAGAGCCCGTAGGGCACGGGCGCGTCGGCGGCGTGGGTGAAGAGCTGCACGGACGAGCGGCCGGTCGCGGCGAGCGCGAGCACGGCGTACACCGCGACGAGCACCCGCCCCCAGCCCCCCGACGTACGGCGGGACGCGGCGCCGGCGGTCTCAGGCACCGACCGGGTCCCAGATCTGCTCGAGGCGCACGACGAGCACGGGGATGACGAGGAGCACGACGAGCAGCACCCCGGTGCCGGCGCGGCTCGGCTCGCCGCGCGCCCACCAGATGCCGACCGGGATCAGCGCGACGAGCCCCAGGAGGTAGCCGACGAACGTCGCGACGCTCACCCCGTCGGGCACGCCGCGCACGGCCTGCACGAGGCCGACGACGAGCTGCGCCACCAGCAGCAGCTCGACCACCCACAGCGGGAGGCCGAGGAGGGGGTCGGGGCGGCGGTGGCGCCAGACGTAGAACCCGGCGAGGGCCGCGACGGCCAGGGAGGCCACGACGACGGCGAGCTGCAGCGGGTCCCACACGGGAGCCATCGTAGGGACCGGCGGCCACCGCCCTACGCTGACCCGGTGACGACCTCGCTCCCCGACCACGCGCGCCCGGGGCTCCCGGGCGCGGCCGACGTCGACCGGGCGGCCGCCCTCCTCGCCCCCGTGATCCCGCCGACGCCCCTGCAGCACAGCCCGCGGCTCTCCGCACTGACCGGGTACGACGTGTGGCTCAAGCGCGAGGACCTGACCGCGGTCCGCTCCTACAAGGTGCGGGGCGCCTACACGGTGATCGCGGGCCTCGACGCGGGCGCGCGGGAGCGCGGCGTGACCTGCGCGAGCGCCGGCAACCACGCCCAGGGCGTCGCCTACGCCTGCGCCCGGGCGGGGGTGGCCGCCACGATCTTCCTGCCGCGCACGACGCCGCGGCAGAAGCGCGACCGGGTCGCCACGCTCGGCGGCCCCCACGTCGAGGTCGTCATCGCGGGCGAGGCGTACGACGACGCCGCGTCGGCCTGCGCCGAGTTCGCCGAGGCCTCCGGCGCCACCGTCGTGCCGGCCTTCGACCACCCCGGCACGGTCGCGGGGCAGGGCACCGTCGCCGCCGAGGTCGTGGCCCAGGCCGCGGCCGCGGGCCTCGCGCCGGCCGCGGTCGTCGTACCGGTGGGGGGTGCGGGGCTGCTGGCGGGCACCACGACGTACCTCACCGAGCGGGCCCCGGGCGTGCGCGTGCTCGCCGCGGAGCCGGCGGGCGCGGCCTCCCTCGCGGCGGCGCTCGCGGCCGGCGGGCCCGTCGACCTGCCCCACGTGGACCCGTTCGTCGACGGCGCCGCGGTGCGGCGGATCGGGGCGGTGACGTACGCCGCGGTGGCCGCGGCCCGCCGTACCGTCGAGCTGGCGACCCTCGCCGTGCCCGAGGGCCTCGTGTGCGTGGAGATGCTCGACCTCTACCAGTCCGAGGGGATCATCGCCGAGCCCGCGGGGGCGCTGGCGAGCGCGGCGCTGCGGATGGTGGCGGGGCCCGACGCGCCCCCGGCCGGCAGCACCGTGGTCTGCGTGGTGTCGGGCGGAAACAACGACGTCTCGCGCTACGCCGACGTCGTCGAGCGGGCGCTGGTGCACGAGGGCCGCAAGCACTACTTCCTCGTCGAGTTCCCCCAGGAGCCCGGCGCGCTGCGCCGCTTCCTCGACGAGGTGCTCGGGCCGGACGACGACATCACCCTGTTCGAGTACACGAAGCGCAACAACCGCGAGACCGGCCCCGCCCTGGTGGGCGTGGAGCTCGGCGACCCGGGCGAGCTCGGGGCCCTGCGCGAGCGCATGGCGGTCTCGAACCTGCGCGTGACGAAGGTCGACCCCGACAGCCCCCTCTTCGGCTTCGTGCTCTGACCCCGGGCGCCCGCGCCGCGGGCGCGCCCTCGTGAGCGGGCGGCGAACGGGTACCGGCCGGTCCTCAGGTCGGGGCCGCACCGGCCGATCTCCCCCGGGGCAGTTGTGACGGGGAGCACAATGGGCGGTCCGGCCGGTCGACGGTCGGCCGGGCGCGAGGAGGGGGTCACGCGATGCGCAGGACGAGGAGGGCGGCGGAGTCCGTCGCCGCGGCGTCGGCGACGACGCCCGACCCCCTGGAGGGGCTAGAGGCCGAGGGCGCGCTCGCGTCGGTGACCTCGGTCGCCTCGGCGCGGGCGGCGCGGGCCGACACGACGCTGGTGCGCCGCGACCACGGGGGCGGCGGCGCCCGCAGCGCGGCGCTCGACCTGTGGCTGCGCGCCACGGTCCGCCCGCTCATCGGGGTCTGGACCCTCGCGCCCCACCTGCCCTGGCCCTACCACGCCGTGGACCACCTCGGCCGCCTGCTGCGACCGCTGCCCGGCACGACCTTCGACCGCATCCGCCTGCCCCACTGCCCCGGCACGCGGGTCACGACGGACGCCGCGGCCACGAGCGGTCGGACCATCGTCTACCTCCACGGGGGCGCGTTCCTCGTCGGCGGCAACCACCTGCACCGCCAGCTGCTCAGCCGCGTCGCGCACCGCACGGGGGCGACGATCATCGCGCCGGAGTACCGCAAGCTGCCCCGCCACACCGTCGCCGACGCGCTCGAGGACGCCGTCGACGGCTACCGCTACGCGCTCGACCACGGCGCCGAGCCGACGCGCACCGTGCTCATGGGCGACTCCGCCGGCGGCTTCCTCTCGGTCATGCTCGCCATCGCGATCCAGCGCGCCGGGCTGCCCGCGCCCGCCGCCGTCGTCGCGCTCTCGCCGCTGGTGGACTTCGTCGCCTCCGACGACGTGACCTACCCGGGCTGCACGCTCTTCCCCCGCGCCGCCATCGGCCGCTTCCAGCAGCTCGCCGCTCGCGTCAACCAGCGCCGCGGCCGGGGCGAGGACCCCATCGAGTCGCCCACCCACGCGCCGCGCCGCGGGCTGCCGCCGGTGCTGGTGCAGGTCAGCTCCGCCGAGTGCCTGTACGCCGACGGGGTGCGGCTCGCGGAGACCCTCGCCGCCGCGGGCGTGCCCGTCGAGCTCGAGGTCTGGGACAAGCAGGTGCACGTGTTCCAGGCCGCCGCCGGCTTCGTGCCCGAGGGCCGCGAGGCGCTCGAGAACGCAGCCCGGTTCGTCGAGCGGGCCACCGGAGCCGAGCAGGTGCAGCAGGCCGTTACAGCCTGAGCCGGCCCTCAGGGGTGCTGGTGCTCGCCGGGGTCGACGACGTTGCGCGGGTCGCGGATCGCGCCGTGCAGCTCGCCGTCGGCCGAGAGCCGCACGGCGTCCGGGTCGTCGACGACGTCGAGCACCAGCACCGTGACGTTGTCCCGGCCCCCGCCGTCCAGCGCGGCCCGGACGAGGGCGTCCGCCGCGGCGGCGGGGTCCGCCGTACCCAGCAGCGGCGCGAGCGCCGCGTCCTCGACCATGTCGGTCAGGCCGTCGCTGCACAGCAGCAGCCGGTCCCCCGGCTGGGCGTCGAGCACGGCGATGTCGGGCTGCACCTCGGCCTCGGTGCCCGACCCCGCGTGCAGCGAGCGCATGACGACGTTGCGCATCGGGTGGGTGCGCACCGCCTCGGCCGAGATGTCGCCGGCGTCGACGAGCGCCTGCACGAAGGTGTGGTCGTGGGAGACGCGCAGCAGCTGGCCGCCGCGCATCAGGTAGGCGCGCGAGTCGCCGATGTGGGCCAGCACGACGCGGTGCCCGTCGGTCGCGACCGCCGTCAGCGTCGTGGCCATGCCGGTGCGGTCGGGGTCGGCGGCGACGCCGCGGTGCAGGTCGAGCACGACGGTGCGGATGGCCTCGCCGAGCACCACCGCCGGGTCGTCGTCGGGGTGGGAGCGGGCGGTCGCGGCGACCACCCAGGCGGCCGTGGCGGAGGCGACCTCGCCCGCCGCCGCGCCCCCGACCCCGTCGGCGACGAGGGCCAGGTAGGGCGACGAGTACGCCGCGTCCTCGTTGTGGTCGCGCACGAGCCCCACGTGACTGGCACCCGCACCGACGAACCGCAGCATGCCTCCCATCCTGCCAGTCGCGCCCACCCGCCCCCACCCCGTCCGCGCCTCGCACGGACGAGTGAGGGCCCGTGTGATCCCTCGCACGGAACGGCCAGATGTCGCGCAGAAGTCGTACTGTCGACAGGTGCGTTACCACCCCTACGTGACCTGTGTCGGCGGTGCGGTCCTCAACCGCTCCTACCGCGTGACCGGTCCCGTCGTCCTCGGGAAGTCCCACCCCGCCACCGGCGGCACCGCGTACGGCGGGGTCGCCCGCAACGTGGCCGAGAACCTCACCCGTCTCGGGGTGCGCGCCGCGCTCGTCTCCGTCGTCGGGGACGACGTGCCCGGCCGCGCCCTGCTCGACGACCTGGACCGCATCGGCGTCGACACCTGGGCCGTGCGCCCGATCGCGGGCCGCACCACGGCGACGTCGAGCACCGTCCGCGGGCCGGGCGACGAGCTCGTCCTCGGCGTCTCCGACACCGGCGTGCTCGACGAGATGACGCCCGAGCGCGTCGTCGAGCCGCTGTCGCGCGTCGAGACCGGGGCGTGGATCTTCGCCGACGCGACGCTCCCCGACGCCACGCACACCCGGCTGGCCTCGACCCGCCGCACCCGCGACCTGCGGCTCGCCGTCGACACCGTGTCGGTGGCCCGCGCCGCCCGCGTGCCGGCCGACCTCGGCGCCGTCGACGTGCTGTTCACCAACCTCGACGAGGCCCGGGTGCTGCTCGTGGACCGTCGCCGCCCGCCCGGCGAGACCGCGCACGACGCCGCGCTCGCGCTGCTCGACGCCGGTGTGCGCTCGGTCGTGCTGACGCTCGGCGCGGAGGGTCAGGTCGTGGCCGACG
The DNA here is from genome assembly GCF_029493445.1 of Nocardioides sp. ChNu-99. Taxonomy (NCBI): domain Bacteria; kingdom Bacillati; phylum Actinomycetota; class Actinomycetes; order Propionibacteriales; family Nocardioidaceae; genus Nocardioides; species Nocardioides sp. ChNu-99. The sequence continues at coordinate 5,902 of NZ_JAHWBL010000047.1, forward strand.
CCGACGGCGTCACGATGCTGCCGGCCGTGCCCTCCGCCGTGCTCGACGTCGAGGGCGCGGGCGACGCGCTCGTCGGCGGCACCCTGGCCGACCTCGTCGTGGGCCGCCCGCTGCGCGAGGCCGTCGCCACCGGCGCGGCCGCGGCCGCCCTCGCCACCGAGGTGCGCCCGCAGGTGCACCCCCGCCTCACCCGCCAGCTCGTCGACGCCCGTCGCGCCGCCGTGCCCGAGGGCGTCTGAGCGGGACCCCGGTCGCCGGGAGGGGAGCTCAGCCCGGGCGCTCGACCTGCTCCGCCAGGCGCGACGGGGCCTGGATGCAGTAGGAGTCGGTGAGCAGCTCGGCCACCTCGGTCCAGTCGGTCGCCTCGTCGAGCAGCATCCCGGCGCCGTCGCCGGACCAGCCGAGCACGAAGTAGGGGTCCCCCAGGTGGCCGAACGCCATCACCTCGTCGGGCTCGGCGCGGAAGGTGACGCGGAACAGCTGGTCCTCGCCGCCGAACACGTGCGCGACCGTCGCCCTCCCGACGCGCCAGCGCACCCCCGTCCAGGCCGCCTCCTCCTCGCACTCGGGGAGGGCGCCCAGGGTGCGCCGCAGCCGCTCCAGCACCGCCGGGGGGACGTCGGGACGTGCCATGGCGCCACGCTCCCACAGGGCACCGACGAGCGGCACCGACGAGCGGCACCGACGAGCGGCACCGATGAGAACCGCCGCCCGCCCGGGTCGGAGCAGCGACGCGACCCGACGGCGGCCGCGCCCCGACGAAGGAGCACGACGATGGCGACGCACATGAACACCTACCTGGTGTTCGGCGGCAACACCCGCGAGGCGATGGAGTTCTACCGATCGGTCCTCGGCGGCCGGCTCGACGTCATGACGTTCGGCGACATGGGCGAGACGGGACCGGTGCCGCCGCCCGAGGGCGTCATGCACTCGTTCCTCCTCACCGACCACGGCTTCCGCCTCATGGCCTCCGACGGCCCGCCGGCCGAGGAGATCGTGCACGGGAACGACTTCGCCGTCGCCCTCAACGGTGACGCTGAGGACGAGGCGGTCCTGCGGGGCTGGTACGACGCGTTCGCTGCGGCGGGGACGGTCGACGTACCGCTGGAGAAGCAGGTGTGGGGCGACTGGTTCGGGCAGGTCACCGACCCGTTCGGCATCGCCTGGATGTTCAACATCGCCTCCGGTGAGGAGCCCGGCGGCGCCTGACGCCGCCCGGTCACACCCGCAGCTCGCCGACGGCGGGCGCGTCGGTGCCGAAGTAGTCGGCCATCGTGCGGTCCAGCACGGCGGTCGACCACCGGTCCAGGCGCGCCCGGCCGCCGGGCAGCCGCCGGTCGACGCGGTAGCGCCACGTGTTGAGCCCCAGCAGGTAGAGGTGCGCCCACGGCGGGCGCGCGGGCAGCCCGAGGTCGCGCATCGACGCGCGGCCGAGGAACGTCGTGAGCATGCTGAGCGTGCGCTCCTGCTTCCAGCGGCCGTGCTCCATGTCCCCGAGCATCGCCACGATGTCCTGCGAGAGCCGGCCGCCCGCCGGCGTGACGTCGCCCTGGGCGAGCAGCACGTGGTAGTTCAGCCGGTGCCGCTCGCGCTCGTCATCGACGAGCCACTGCTCGTCCACGCCCATGAGCCACCCGACGTACCTCCACAGGTGCATGACCGCCCGGGACTCCCGCCGGCTGACCGGTACGCCGAGGGCCCGCGCCCCGAGCAGCACGACGCCGTCGAAGAGGCCGAGCGTGCCGGCCTGGTCGGCCTGGTTGATGGGCAGCCCCCAGCGCTCGACGTCCCACGAGTCGGCGAACGAGGCGTTGACCAGCGCGTGCATGGCGCGCACGTGGACCGTGGCGCGCCAGCCCTCGCCCCACCGGCCGTCCGCGTCCTGCCGCAGCGCCCGCGGCGCGCTCAGGCTCGCCGTCCACGTCTGCGTCTCGGCGAGGCGGCGGCGGGTGCTGTCGCCGGTCAGGCCGCCCGTCGCGACGAGCAGGTCGGGCGGCCCGCCGAAGCGGTAGCCGCCGATGAGCGACAGCTGCAGCAGCACGTCGGCCGCGTTCTGGCCGAGGCGCAGGTAGGTGGCCGCGCCCTCCTCGACGAGGTCGGGGTCGACCCAGTCGGGGGTGGCCGACACGTGGGCGAAGAACTCCCGCAGCGCCGGGGGCGCGTCGGGCACCGCGTCGACCCCGTCGGCCAGCGCGGTGCGGAAGGCGCGCATCGTGACGCGCTCGGGGTCGCCGGCGGGGCGGCGCATCGCCGCGGCCAGCCGGGCGCCCACCTCGTCCTGCTGCCGCAGCGCGACGCCGATGCGGGCCATCAGCTCCTCGTCGAGCTCGCGTACGCCGGCGGCGAGCCGCAGCGTGCGGCCCAGACGCCGCGCCCGCTCGGGGGCGGAGCGGAACCGCGTGGGTGGCGGCGCCGGCACCTCCGCGGGGTCGGCGAGGGGCGGCGTACCGGGGGACCGATCGACCTGGGCGCTCATGCGTCCAGCCTGACGCGAGCATTCGCTCGCATACAATTCGCGTCATGAGCCCGGCCCGCCGCCCCGAACGCCCGGCGCCCACCCCCGCTGGCCTGCGACGACAGCCCCGCCAGCAGCGCTCGCGCGCGATGGTGGAGCGGATCGTCGACGCGGCTCGCGAGGTGCTCACCACCGAGGGGTACGACGCGTTCACCACCAACCGGGTGGCGGCGCGGGCCGGCGTGAGCCCGGGGTCGCTCTACCAGTACTTCCCCGACAAGGCGGCGCTCGTCGACGTCGTCGCCGAGCGGTGGGTGGACCGGGTCAGCGAGGACGTGGCCCGGGCGCTGCTCGACCGCCTCGGCGAGCAGGGGCCCGCGATGGTGCGCTCGACCGCCGACGCGCTGCTCACCGCGCTGGAGCGCGACACGAGCCTGCTGCACGTCGTGTGGGAGGACCTCCCGGGCGCGCGCCACCGGGCGAACCGCGACGCCCTCGAGCGGCGCGTGCGGGACGTGCTGACGGCGTACCTCGCCGTGCGGCTGCCGCCCGAGCAGGCGGGCCGCGCGGTGCGGCTGGCGTGGATGGTCGTGCTGACGACCGAGTACCTCACCGTGCGGTTCGTGCTCGACCCCGACCCGCCGCTGACCCGCGACGAGCTGCTCGACGAGGTCGTGGCGATGAGCCTGGGCTACCTCGGCGGGCTCGCGCTCGACTGACGCTCAGCGACCCGCGGGACCGCTGGGGTCGACGGGGGCGGTGCGCCGCGCGGGGTCCGCGGGGTCGCCCGGCGCGTCGACCGCGGCGCGCGCCCGCTCGGAGCCCGGGCCCCGGAAGCGCCGGATGCTGTAGACGATGAGCCCGGCGGCGATCGCGGCCGACGCGATGAGGGTGATGCCCGTGCCGAGCCCGCCGATCAGCCACCAGCTGTCGCGCACCGGCCACCACGAGGGGGCCGGCGGGCCCACGATCCACAGCACGCCCAGCCCGAGGAGCCACACCGCGCCGAGGCACGAGAGCACGATGCGGGGGACGGTCTCGACCCCCTCGGCCGCGGCGCGCATCGCGGCGCGCTCGACCGGGGCCAGCCGGCGCTCGGCCCACTCGTACTGCTGCGAGAGCACCGCGAGACCGCCGAACAGCATGAGGAGCCCGGGTCCGGGCAGCACGAGGGCCGCGATGCCGGCCACCACCAGGGTCCAGCCGGCCACCTCGACCACGATCCGCTTCGTCGCGCCACGCACGGTCACAGCCTCCCAGACAGGTGGTCGTCGTGGGGCGACTCGTCGAACCCCGTCCTCGTCACGGTGCCGCCCCCACCTCAGCCGAGGTCGAAGGCCCGCGACGCGTCGCCGACCAGCAGCAGCCCGACGACCGCGAACACCCACCACGACGCCCCGGACGTCACCCGCTCCAGCCAACCCGAGAACCGGGCCAGCGGCCCCTCGACCCGGGACCCCAGCGCGAGGCGCCCGGCGAGCAGCAGCAGGGCCGGCGCCACCATCACCAGCGCGTAGGCCACCACCACCCCGACCGACGCCGCCAGCGGCAGGTCGGCGGCCGTGATGATCCCGACCGCGCCGAGGAACGGCAGCATGCTCGCCACCTCGACGAGCGCCGCGGCCAGGCCGACGCCCACGACGACCCGGTACGACGCACCCGGCCCCACGAGCCGGGACCGCCACGACGCGGTACGGCGAGGCGTCGCCGCCGGCTCGCCCGCGACGGCCCCACCGACGGCCCCACCGACGGCCCCGCGCGGCGCGCGCCACCGGCGTACCCGGGCGAGCACGAGGTCGCCCACGAGACCGGCGGTGAGCAGCACCCCGCCCACGACGAGCTCGACCCACCGCAGCCAGGTGAGGTCGCCGACCTCGGCGAGCAGTCGGACCGCGGCGTCCGCGCCGAGCACGAGCCCGATCCCCACGAGCGCGTAGAAGCCGCCGACCGTGCCGAGGAACACCAGGTAGCGCCGCACGTCGACGCGCGGGGCGGTGAGCAGCACGAGGGGCAGCACGAGGGTGCCGATGCTGGTGCTGTCGACGAGGGCGAGGCCGGCGAGCAGGCCGAGGGTCACGAGGTCCACGACGGTGACGCTAGGGGGCCCGGGGGGCGCCCCGCGTCGGCCGAAGGTCGCTCCCCGGCCCTACCCGGGTCGTCTCGCCACCGGCCGTACGGACCCCCGGCGTGGCCGGCCTCCCGCTGGCCGGGGACGCTCGAGCGCGCGCCACTCCTCCACGAGCACGGCGTGCACCTGGGTGTCGGTCCACTCCCCCCGCATCCACCAGTCGCGGCGCAGGTGCGCCTCGAGCCGCATCCCGAGCCGGGCGCAGACGCGGGCGGACGCAGCGTTGCGGGCGTCGAGACGCGCCTCGACGCGGTGCATCCCGTAGTGGTCGAACGCGAGGTCGGCCAGCGCCGCCGCCGCCTCGGTGGCGTAGCCGCGACCGCCGTGCCGCGGGTCGAGCACCCAGCCCACCTCGCCCACGCCGCCCCAGGCGTCGACGACCTTGAGCACGACGTCGCCGACCACCACGCCGTCGCGCTCGACCACCAGCGGCAGCGTCTCCCCCGGCGCCCGGGGGTGGAGGGAGGTCGCGCGGCGGGCGACCATCGCGTCCCGCTCCGCCTCCCCGAGGGCGTGCAGGAGCATGAAGCGGGTGACCTCGGCGTCGCCGTAGTACGCCAGCGCCGCGGCGTCGCCGTCACGGTGGGCGCGCAGCACCAGCCGCTCGGTGCGCAGCGGCAGCGGCGGCGGGCCCGGGTCGGGCCGGTACGGCGGAGCCGCACCCCCCGGCGTACCGGACCCGGTGGTGCTCACGCCGGGTCGTCCACCCGGCGCACGACCCGGGCCGGGTTGCCCACCGCCACGACGCCGGCAGGCAGGTCGCGGGTCACGACGGACCCGGCCCCCACGACGGTGTCGTCCCCGATCGTGACGCCGGGGCACACCACGACGCCGCCGCCGAGCCAGACGTTCGCGCCGATCGTGATGGGCCTGCCGCCCTCCCACTTGTCGCGCCGCGGCCCGGGCTCGACCGGGTGGGTCGGGGTCAGCAGCTGCACGTTCGGGCCGATCTGGGTGTCGTCGCCGATGGTGATGGCGGCGACGTCGAGCGCGACGAGGCCGTAGTTGGCGAACACCCGGCTGCCGACGGTGATCTGCGTGCCGTAGTCGACGTAGAACGGCGGACGGATGGCCACGTCGTCGCCGACCGAGCCCAGCAGCTCGACGAGCAGCGCGCGGCGGCGGTCGCCGTCGTCGACGCCCGTCGCGTTGTAGGCCTCCTGCAGCCGCTGCGCGCGGACCACGCCCGCCACCAGCTCGGGGTCGTCGGCGAGGTAGGGGTCCCCGGCGAGCATGCGCTCGCGCATCGTGCGGCCGTCGGGCTCGTAGGCGCTCATGCGCCCCAGCCTGCCACTCCTCGGGCGCCCCCGCCCCACCCCTGTCGGGCGGGGCGGGGAGCCGTCAGCGGCTCGTCGTGCGCCGGTACTGCCGCACCGAGAGCGGCACGAAGACGACGAGGATGAGGACCACCCAGATGAGCGTGTAGAGCGCCGGGTGCTGCATCGACCACGCGTCGGGCACGGGCAGCGAGCGGTCCACGTTGCCGAACAGCTCGCGCGTCGCCTGGGTCAGCGTCGACACCGGGTTCCACTCCACGAGCGTGCGCAGCACGCCGCTGAAGCTGTCGAGCGGCACGAACGCGTTCGAGACGAACGTCAGCGGCATGATGACGATGAACGACGCGTTGTTGATGACCTCGACGCTCGGCACCAGCAGGCCCACGTAGGCCATCACCCAGCTGATCGCGTAGGCGAAGAGCAGCAGCAGGCCGAAGCCGAGCGCCGCGTCGACGACGCCCTCGCGGATGCGCCACCCGATGAGCAGGCCCGTGATCGCCATGATGATCAGCGAGAGCACGTTGTAGACCACGTCGGAGGTCGTGCGGCCCACCAGCACCGCCGACGGGGACATGGGCAGCGACCGGAAGCGGTCGATGATGCCCTTCTGCATGTCCTCGGCCAGCCCGGCGCCGGTGAACGTCGCGCCGAACACGACCGTCTGGGCGAAGATGCCGCCGATGAGGAACTCGCGGTAGCCGATCCCGCCCTCGGAGCCGATCGCGCCCTCGAAGACGAAGGCGAAGAGCAGCACGAACATGATCGGGCTGACGAGGACGAAGACGAGCACCTCGGGCACCCGCTTGATCTTGATGAGGTTGCGCTTCGTGACCACCCAGCCGTCGCTGGCGGTGCGGGCCAGGGTGCTCATCGGGACTCCTGCGAGGTCGTGGCGGGCTGGTCGTCGCCGGCGCCGGACTCGGCGGCCCGGCCGGTGAGGGTGAGGAAGACGTCGTCGAGCGTGGGCCGGCGCAGGCCGACGTCGAGCAGCGCGACGCCCTCCCGCTCCAGGGCGTCCAACGCCCGCCGCAGTGCCGGTACGCCGGACGTCACCGGCGCCGTGAGGGTGCGGCCGCCTGCGTCGACCTGCACCTCGGCGACCGCCTCGGCCGCGAGCACGCGCCGGGCCGTCTCGAGGTCGGCGCCGTCGCGCAGCACCGCCTCGATCCGCTCGCCGCCGGTCTGCGCCTTGAGGTCGTCGGCCGTGCCGCGGGCGATCGCGCGACCGTGGTCGATGACGACGATGTCGTCGGCGAGGCGGTCGGCCTCCTCCAGGTACTGCGTCGTCAGCAGCAGGGTCGAGCCACCCGAGACGAGCTCGCGGATGACCGTCCACATCTCCTGGCGGCTGCGCGGGTCGAGCCCCGTCGTCGGCTCGTCGAGGATGAGGACCGGGGGCGCGGCGACCAGCGCGCCGGCCAGGTCGAGGCGGCGCCGCATGCCGCCCGAGTAGGTCTTCGAGGGGCGGTCACCGGCGTCCGCGAGGGAGAAGCGCTCGAGCAGCTCGCGCGCCCGCTCGCGCGATCGCGTGCGGCCCAGGCCGTAGAGCCGGCCGACCATCTCGAGGTTCTCGAACCCCGTCAGGTGCTCGTCGACAGCCGCGTACTGCCCCGACAGGCCGATGCGCCGGCGCACCCCGTCGGGGTCGGTGGCCACGTCGACGCCGGCCACCTCGGCCGACCCGCCGTCGGGCTTCAGCAGCGTCGCCAGGATGCGCACGGCGGTGGTCTTGCCCGCGCCGTTCGGGCCCAGCAGCCCCAGCACGGTGCCCTCGGGCACCGCGAGGTCCAGGCCCTTGAGGGCCTCCACCTCGCCGTAGCGCTTCACCAGTCCGTGAGCGCGGATCATGTCGGTCATCGCGGTCCTCTCCTCGTCGGGGCCACCGTGGCAGACCCCGCCGACATCCAGGACTCATCGGCGTCGGCGTCGCGGATCGGACCAGACCAGCCCGGACCGGCCCGGGACCGGCCCGGGACCGGCCCGGGCCGGCCCGACCCGCGACGTACCGGGGCTCAGGCCCAGGTGGCGACCGTCTGGCGCAGGGTGCGCGGCGCCCGGCCCAGGAGGCGCGCCAGGTCGTCGCCCGTCGGGGCGAGCACGCCGTCGGCGATGTTGGTGTCGGCGGCGACGAGGAATCCGGCGGTGCCCTCGTCGAGCCCGGCGCCGAGCAGCACCTGGCGGTACTCCTCGGCGGGGAGCGCGTCGTACGCGATCTCGGTGCCGAGCACCTCGCCGAAGGCGGCGGCGAGCTCGGCGTGGCTCCACGCCTCCTGGCCGACGAGCTCGAGCACGGCGCCCTCGTGGCCCCCGGTCGTCAGCACGACGGCCGCCGCCTCGGCCAGCTCCGCGCGCTCGACGCTGGCGACCCGGCCGTCCCCGGCCGCCGCGGCGATGCGGCCCGTGGCGCGGGCCTGGGCGAACGCGGGCTGGTAGTTCTCCGTGTACCAGCCGTTGCGCAGCAGGGTGAAGGGCACGCCGGAGGCGCGCAGCAGCTCCTCGGTCGCCTTGTGCTCGGGCGCCACGACCAGCGGGGAGGTGTCGGCGGCGGGCGCGCTCGTGTACGCGATCCGGGCGACGCCGGCGGCCCTCGCCGCCTCGATGACGTTGCGGTGCTGCTCCGTGCGGCGTCCCACCGCGCTGGAGGACACGAGCAGCAGCACGTCGCCGGCGGAGAGCACCGTGGCGTCCACGTCGTCGTAGTCGAGCCGCGCGGTCCGCACGCCGCGCTCCGCCAGGTCGGCGATCCTGCCGGTGTCCCGCGCGGTCGCGAGCACCTCGTCCGCCGCCACGCCCCGCTGCAGCAGGGCCTCCACCACGAGCCGTCCGAGCTGTCCGCTCGCCGCCGTCACCACGATCGCCATGTCCATCCACTCCTCGTCGTACGCCGCGCAGGTCGCGGCCGTCGGGGAGCCCAACCGGCAGCACCGACGTACCCTTCCCGACGTGGGGTACCGACTTTGAAGTGGGGTACCCACCCGGAAGTAAGATGCGGCCGTGCCCACCTCGTCGCCGGCCCCCGCCCCGCCCCTCAGCACCCTCGACACGGCGTGCCCCCACATGCGGCTGCTCGTCGAGCACGTCACGAGCAAGTGGGGCCTGCTGGTGCTCCTCGCGCTCGCCGGCCGCACGCAGCGCTGGAGCGGGCTCAAGCGGGAGATCGCCGGCGTCAGCGAGAAGATGCTCATCCAGACGCTGCAGACCCTGGAGGCCGACGGGCTCGTGCACCGCGAGGCGCGCCCGGTCGTCCCGCCGCACGTGGAGTACTCGCTGACGCCCGCCGGCGAGGAGGCCGCCGCGCTGCTCGAGCCCCTCGCCCGGTGGGCGCAGGGGCGGGTCGGCGGCGCGGCGACCTGAGGGGCCGGCCGCCCGCGGGACCGGGGGATGGGTACCGGGCCGCGACCGCCACCGGTCGTCGTGGTGCCGAGCCGAGGCTCCGCAGCCCCGGCTCGCCGCAGTCCCCGCCCACCCCCAGGACGGACCCATGCCCACGGACCTGATCAACGCCGACTTCGTCTACCTGCTGGCCGGGGTGTCCCTCCTCCTCGCCGTGGTGCTGCCCCACGCCCTGAGCTCCGTGGCCCTGTCCGCCCCGACCGTGCTGCTCGGCGTGGGGGTGCTGGCGGGGCTCCTGCCGCTGCCGGCGGAGGTGGTGCTGTCGCCCATGGAGGACCGCCCGTTCATCGAGCACCTCGCCGAGTTCACCGTGCTGGTCTCGCTCATGGGCGTGGGGCTCGCGCTCGACCGGCCGCTCAGCTTCCGCTCGCGGGCCTCGTGGCGGCGGTGGGGCACGACGTGGCGCCTGCTGCTGATCGCGATGCCGCTGTCGATCGCGGCCACCGCGTGGCTCGGCTGGTGGGTGCTCGGCCTCGCGCCCGCGTCGGCCCTCCTCCTCGGCGCCGTGCTCGCCCCGACCGACCCCGTCCTCGCCTCCGACGTGCAGGTCGCCGGACCGACGACGGACGAGGAGGACGAGGACCAGGTGGAGGGCACCGTCGACGAGCGCGACGAGGTCCGCTTCGCGCTGACGTCCGAGGCCGGGCTCAACGACGCGCTCGCCTTCCCGTTCGTCTACCTCGCCATCATCGTCGTGGGTGCGGGGTCGGCGATGGACGACGTCGGGAAGTGGCTGGCCTGGGACCTCGTCGGCAAGATCGTGGTCGGCGCCGCCGTCGGGATGCTCGTCGGGTGGGCGCTCGCCAAGGCGGCCTTCCGGTCCCGCGTGCGGTCGGTCCGCACGGCGGAGACGGGTGAGCCCCTCCTCGTGCTCGCCGCCGTCCTGCTCTCGTACGGCGCGGCGGAGGTCGCCCAGGGGTACGGCTTCCTGGCCGTGTTCGCCTGCGCCATGACCCTGCGGTCCTTCGACCGCACCGACAGCTACCACGCCCTGATGCACGGGGTCGTCGAGCGGCTCGAGCGCCTGCTGACGCTCGTGGTGCTCCTCCTCCTGGGGGTCGCGATCTCCGGCGGGCTGCTGGAAGCGCTCAGCTGGCGGGGTGCCGTCCTGGGCATCGCCCTCGTGCTGCTGGTCCGTCCGGTCACGGCGTGGCTGGCCCTGCGGGTCGGCCCGCGGCCCCGCGACCGGGTCGGCGACGACCACCTCCAGCCGCGCGAGCGCTGGGTCACGGCGTTCTTCGGCATCCGGGGGATCGGCTCGATCTACTACCTCGCCTACGCGACGGGACAGGACCCCTTCTCCGGCCAGGACACGCTGTGGGCCACCGTCGGCTTCGTCATCGCCTTCTCGGTGGTGCTCCACGGCATCTCGGCGACGCCCGCCATGACGTGGCTCGAGCGGCAGCGTCCCCGGCCGGCCGCCGAGGACGGCGACGTGCAGGAGGCCGCCGGGCCCTGACGGACCCGGGCGTCGCTCAGCGGCGGCGCAACGACCCCAGGAAGTCCGCGATCCGCTCGATCGCCTCGGTCAGCACGTCGACGTCCGGCAGCGTGACGAGCCGGAAGTGGTCGGGCTCGAACCAGTTGAAGCCCGTGCCGTGCGTGACCAGCAGCTTCTTCGCGCGCAGCAGGTCGAGCACGAACGCCTGGTCGTCGACGATGCCGAACATCTCGGTGTCGAGCCGCGGGAAGCAGTAGAGCGCGCCCATCGGCTCCACGCAGGAGACGCCCTCGATCTCGTTGAGCAGGCGCCAGGCCGTCTTGGACTGCTCGTAGAACCGACCGCCGGGCACGATGTACTCGTTGATCGACTGGTAGCCCCCGAGCGCGGTCTGGATCGCGTGCTGGGCCGGCACGTTGGCGCACATGCGCATGTTGGCGAGCAGCGTCAGGCCCTCGAGGAAGCTCGCCGCCGCGTGGCGGGGGCCCGAGATCATCACCCAGCCGGCGCGGTAGCCCGCGATCCGGTAGGCCTTCGACAGCCCCGAGAACGTCAGGCAGAGCACGTCGTCGCCGGCGTACGCGGCCGTGTGGTGGTGCACCGCGTCGTCGAACAGGATCTTCTCGTAGATCTCGTCGCTGAAGACGACCAGCTCGTGGCGCCGGGCGATGTCGACGAGGCCCTTGACGGTCTCCTCGCTGTAGACCGCGCCCGTCGGGTTGTTCGGGTTGATGATGACGATGCCCTGCGTGGCCGGGGTGATCTTGGCCTCGATGTCGGCGAGGTCGGGGTTCCACCCGTCCTCCTCGTCGCAGCGGTAGTGCACCGGCGTACCGCCCGAGAGGGTCACCGCTCCCGTCCACAGCGGGTAGTCCGGGGCCGGCACGAGGATCTCGTTGCCGTCGTCGAGGAAGGCCTGCAGGACCAGCGAGATCATCTCGGAGACGCCGTTGCCGATGAACACGTCGTCGACGGCGGTCTCGGTGAGGCCGCGGGACTGGTAGTACTGCGCCACCGCGGTGCGCGCCGAGTAGATCCCCCGCGAGTCGGAGTAGCCCTGCGCGTCGGGCAGGTGCGCGACCATGTCGGCCACGATCGACTGCGGCGCCTCGAAACCGAAGGGCGCCGGGTTGCCGATGTTCAGCTTGAGGATCCGGTGACCCTCCGCCTCCAGCCGCTGTGCCTCGACGAGGATCGGGCCCCGCACGTCGTAGCGCACGTTCTGCAGCTTCTTGCTCTGGACGATGTCGCGCATGCGGCTCAGTCTCGCAGCCCCGGGCGTCGGGGCGCGCGCGGGTTTGCCGTGCGCGGCGGTCCGACCCGGGGCCGGTGGACCGGTCGGGGCCCCGCCTCCTACGCCTGCTTGCTCGCGACGACGGCGAGACGGTCGACGAAGTCGTTCATGACGTCGCCCGAGTGGCCCTTCACCCAGCGGAACGCCACGTCGCCGCGGCCCGACACCTCGGCGACGAGCGGCTCCCACAGGTCGCGGTTGGCGACCGGCTTCCGCGCGCTGTTGATCCAGCCGCGCTCCAGCCAGCCCGCCCACCAACGGTCGCGGAAGCAGTGCACGACGTACGTCGAGTCGCTGACCACCACGAGCGGCCCGGGGTTGGCGAGCACCGCCTCGAGGGCGGCGCGGATCTCCATGCGCTGGTTCGTCGAGGCCCGCTCGCCGCCCGACGCGTGCGTGGTCTCGTCGAGCGCCCACGCCCAGCCACCCGGGCCGGGGTTGCCCGCGCAGGCACCGTCGGTGAAGACCTCGACGGCCCCGGGCGGCGCCACCATGTCCGCCGGCCGCGGGCGGCGCGCCCGGGTGGTGCGGGTGGCGGGGGTACGGCGGGACGCGGTCGGCACGGCGGGGCTCCTGGCGGGCGGGGTCGGTCGGCGGGTGGAGAGGAGACCGTAGCCGCGGCGGGGGCGCCCGGCGTACCCGGGGAACACGAGGCGGGTCGGAAGCGTTGGGCAGGGGTAGCACGGACCGCTGCCGACGACGACAGGAGTGCAGATGACGACCGTGACCGTGGGTGCCGCCGACTTCGAGCGCACCGTGATGGAGAACGACCTGGTGCTGGTGGACTTCTGGGCGTCCTGGTGCGGCCCCTGCCGCCAGTTCGCCCCGGTGTTCGACAAGGCCTCCGAGCAGCACGGCGACGTGGTGTTCGCGAAGGTCGACACGGAGGCCGAGGCCCAGCTGGCGCAGGCCGCGCAGATCACGTCGATCCCGACGCTGATGGCGTTCAAGAAGGGCCAGCTGGTCTACCGCGAGGCGGGCGCCTTGCCGGCCACCGCGCTGGAGCAGCTCATCACCGCCGTGAAGGACCTCGACCTCGAGGCCGCCCTGGCGGAGCAGGAGGCCGCCGAGAAGGCGGCCCAGCAGGCCCAGCAGGACCAGCCGGGCCCGCAGGCCTGAGCGGCGCCGCGCCGGCCCGGCCCGTGACAGGAACCCTCACAGGGCCAGGCCGGTGCGGCTCCACCACACCTCGTAGGTGACGACGACGAGCGCGACCCAGGCCGGCAGGAGCACCGCCGAGAGCCGCAGCAGGTCGCGCGGCGCGAACCCGTCGCCACGGTCGTCGGCGTCGGCGAACACGAGCAGCGCCTTCGAGCTGACCGGCAGCGTCAGGCAGTAGTCGATGCCGATGCTGACGAGGAACACCACCGCCACCGCGTCGAGGTCGAGGCTGGCGGCGAGGTAGAGCGACGGCGGCACCAGCGCGATGGCCCGCACCGTGTGCGACGTGACGTAGAGGTGCGCCGTGGCGCTCAGCAGCGCCAGCACCGCGACGACCGCGAGCGGCGAGGTCAGCCCCGCCACCCCGCTGAGGGCGAAGAGGCCGCCGACGACCCAGTCGCCCGCGCCCGACGACACGAGCGCCCCGCCGAGCGCCAGCGCGCCGGCGACGAAGAGCACGAGCGACCACGACACCTCGCCGAGCCCCTCCTTCCACGTCATCACCCCGACCGCCGGCGCGCAGAGCGCGAGGGCCGCCAGCAGAGTCACCGTGGCGATCTCGAGGCCGTGCAGCGGCTCGGTGAGCCACCCGGCCAGGGCGAGCCCCAGCACCGCGCCGGCCACCCGCTCCGCACGGCTCCAGGGCGCCCGCTCCGCGGCCGGTACGACGACCGCCCGCCGCCGCTCGTCGCGCCGCAGGAAGAGCAGCTGGACCGCCAGGCAGGTCAGCGCGCTCGCGGCGATCGCGAACGGCATGCCCCACAGCGCCCACGCGGCGTACGAGATCGTCTCCCCCGTCGCCTGGTGCAGCAGGTCGACGGCCACGAGGTGCGAGGTGGCCCCGACGAGCGTGCCGACGGTGGAGACGAGGACGACGCTGGGCACGAGCAGGGCCAGCGCGCGGGTGACCCGCCGCTGCCCGCCCCCGCCGCTCGCGGCCCGCGGCCCGTCGAGGTGCTCGCCCAGCGCGCGGTGCACCGGCAGGAGCACGGCTGCGCGACCCGAGGTGGAGGGCACGAGGAACGCCAGCGGCACGATCGCCGCGGTCACGAGCCACAAGGTGCCGCCCACGGTCCGGGCCCGGCCGACGACGGCGGCCGTGAGCCGCCCCGCGAGGCCCGAGCGGGCCAGCGCCCCGCCCACCACGAAGGCCCCGACGACGAGCCAGACGACGTCGTTGCCGAGCGAGGCGAAGAGGGCGTCCTGCCCGCCGACCGGCACGGTGGCGAGCACGCCGGCGCCGAGTGCGACGTACCCCGCGTCGAGGTCCGTGAGCGTCCACAGCACCGTCGCCACCCCGAAGGCCAGCAGCGCCAGCCGCGCGTCGAGCGACAGCCCGTCGGGCACCGTCACGAGCGCCGCCACGTCGACGACGAGCGCCGCCGCCCAGGTGGTGCGGCCTGAGACCCGCACCCCCGGACGCCGCGGGCCCGGCCGACCGGGCAGCGGCCGCGTCCCCTCCTCGTACGGCGGGTGCTCTCCCACCACGGTGATCGGCCGGGTGTCGACGTCGACGCTCACGCCGCCCCCATCTGGCACCCGATGAGCACGAGGCGCATCGCGCGCTCGGCGGCCTCGGTCAGCAGCTCCGGGCAGCGGGCGATCGACTCCTCCAGGCTCAGCGGCAGCGGCAGGATCGAGGCGACGGCGTCGATGCCGATGTCGTGCACGTGGTGGGCGCGGCGACCGATGGTGCCGGCCAGGGCGAAGACCGGCTTGCCCTGCGCCTTGGCCCGGCGCGCGACCTCAGCCGGCACCTTGCCGTGCGGCGTCTGCTCGTCGACGGCCCCCTCGGCGGTGATGACGAGGTCGGCGCGCGAGATGAGGTCGTCGAGGTCGACGTGGTCGAGCATCACGTCGAAGCGCGGCATGAGGCGGGCGCCGAGGCCCGCGGCGAGGCCCGCGCCGAGCCCCCCGGAGGCACCGGTGCAGGGCCCGGTCGCGAGGTCCACGCCCGCGGCCTGCACGCCGTCGCGGCGCAGCACCCCGGCCCAGCGGTCCAGGGCGCCGGCCAGCAGCTCGACCTGCTCCGGGGTCGCCCCCTTCTGCGGGCCGAACACGCGGGCCACGCCGCGCGGGCCGGTGAGCACGTTGTGGGGGTTGCAGGCGACGAGGAGGTCGACGTCGGCCAGGCGGGGGTCCAGCCCGGAGAGGTCGAGCGAGGCGACGTCGGCCAGCGCGCTGCCGCCCGGCCCGACCTCGGCGCCGCGGCCGTCCCGCACCCGCGCGCCGAGCGCCTGGAGCGCGCCGGCCCCACCGTCGCAGGTGCCGGAGTCACCGCACCCGACGAGGATGCGGCGGGCCCCCTCGTCGAGGGCCGCCCGGATCAGCTCGCCCACCCCCCGGGTCGTCGTCGCGCCGGGGTCGCGCAGCCCGGCGGGCACGAGCCGCAGCCCGGCGGCCTGGGCCATCTCGACGACCGCGGTGCCCCGGGCCTCACCGCCCAGCAGGGCGAGCGTGGCCGTGACCGGCTCGCCGACGGGGCCCGTCACCGTGCGGGTGACGAGGCGGCCGCCGGTCGCCCCGGCCAGGGTGCGCGCCGAGCCCTCGCCCCCGTCCACCACCGGGACGCGGTCGACGACGACGCCGGGGAGGGCACGCCGTACCCCCGCGGCGATGGCGTCGGCCACCTGCTCGGCCGACAGGCTCTCCTTGAATCCGCTGGGGGCGATCAGGACCCGGCCCGGGACGTTCATCATCGGCTGCTCCTCCTCGTGGGCGCGGCGATCGCCGCGCGCTGAGGAGGACGGTGCCGTTCACCCGTGAGACACCTGTGAGTCGTCCATGAGGCACCTCTCACGGAGGCGCCGCGCGAGCCGGGTGGCCGGGCCGCGTCAGTCGGCCAGCAGCTCCCGCACGCGCGGGGCGACCTGCGTGCCGTAGAGCTCGATGGCCCGCATGAGCCGGCCGTGCGGCATCGGGCCGTTGGAGTACTTCAGGTCGAAGCGCTGCACCCCGAGCCCGCGCACGGTGCGGGCGATCTTCGCCGCGACGGTCTCCGGCGAGCCGACGTAGAGCGAGCCGACCTCGATCTCGGCGTCGAACTGCTCGCGGGTCGCCGGGCCCCAGCCGCGCTCGCGGCCGATGCGGTCGCGGTTGGCCTTGAAGTGCGGGAACAGCAGCTCGCGGGCCTCGGCGTCGGTGTCGGCCACGAAGCCGGGCGAGTGCACGCCCACCGGCAGCAGCGGCGCGTCCGCGTCGTCGCCCAGCTCGCGCAACGCGCGGTGGTAGAGGTCCACGTAGGGACCGAAGCGCTCCGGCTCGCCGCCGATGATGGCGAGCATCATCGGGAACCGGTAGTGCGCCGCCCGCACGACCGACTCGGGCGAGCCGCCGACGCCGACCCAGGTCGGGATGTGGCCGGCGGTGGGCCGCGGGAAGACCTCGGCCTCCTCGAGCGGCCCGCGCACGGAGCCGCGCCAGCTGACGGGGCCGTCGGCCTGCAGCGCCGCCCACAGGTCGAGCTTCTCGGAGAAGAGCCGCTCGTAGTCGCCGAGCTCGAAGCCGAAGAGGGGGAACGACTCGGTGAAGGAGCCGCGGCCCAGCGTCACCTCGGCGCGGCCCGGGGCGAGCGCGTCGATCGTGGCGAACCGCTCGTAGACGCGCACCGGGTCGTCGGAGCTCAGCACGGTGACGGCGGTGCCCAGCAGGATGCGCTCGGTGCGGGCGGCGACGGCGGCCAGCACGACGTCGGGGGCGGAGACCGCGTAGTCGTCGCGGTGGTGCTCGCCGATGCCGATGGCGTCGACCCCCACCTGGTCGGCGAGCACGGCCTGCTCGACGACGTCGCGCACGACCTGGGCGTGGGGAACGGGCCGGCCGTCGTCGTCGACGGTAACGTCCCCGAACGTGTCGAGGCCGAGGTGGACGGTCATGGGTGCCTCCGGTGGGTCGGCTGCCGGGCGGTGGCCCGATCTGGTTGCACAGTCAACCACTCTGGTCGTCCCAGGATTCCGATCACCCCTCGCGGGGCGCGTACATGATCACGGCCATCCCGGCGAGGCAGATCGCGGCGCCGGCCACGTCCCAGCGGTCGGGGCGGTAGCCGTCGGCCACCATCCCCCACAGGATCGAGCCGGCCACGAACACCCCGCCGTACGCCGCGAGGATGCGCCCGAAGTGGGCGTCGGGCTGGAAGGTCGCGACCACGCCGTACGCGCCGAGGGCCAGGAAACCGATCCCCACCCAGAGCCAGCCGCGGTGCTCGCGCAGGCCCTGCCACACCATCCAGGCGCCGCCGATCTCGAGCACGGCGGCGACGGCGAACAGGGCGAGGGAGCGGGCGACCACGCGGTCAGGCTAGGCCGTCGGGGAGCGGGCGGGATCACGGTGGAGAGGCCCTGCGGCGGGGGCGGGGGGTGTGGCACGATCAGCCGCGGGTCCGCGATCGCGACCCACCCACTGCAGCACCGAGGGGTCACGGGGGCCATGCACACGACCGACGCACGCGACGGGGGCGACGACATCGTCCGCGAGTACGTCGCGCTCGACCGCGCCCTGCGCCGGCTCGAGGCCGTCGACGCCGGCCAGTCCGCGGGCCTGCGCCTGCAGCTCTACCGGGCGCGTGCCGCGTTCCACCGCAGCGGGGCCCGGGGGCAGGCGGTGTACGCCGACACGCTCGCCGTCCTCGGTGCCGCCTGCGCGAGCGCGCTGGTCGAGGCGGGCCACGGCGACGCGGCCCCCGAGCGGCCCGTCACGCACGACGCTCGCGACACCTCGTCGCGCTGAGCCTCAGCCGATCCGCACGCCCAGCGTCACCACGTCACCCAGCTCCACGCCCTCGGCGCGCCGCAGCGCGACCTTGAGCGGCACGACGTACCCGCCGTCCTTCGCGAACAGGGACGTCGGCAGCGTGGTCGCGCCGAGCGTGACGAGGGCCGGGATCATCCCCCAGCCGTAGGTGACGACCGCGGCGAGCGCCCGGATCTCCTCGGCGTCCTCGGGCCCGACGGCCACGAAGTGGAACGGCGCGGGGCCGCGCCACCAGAACACCTCGCCGGTGACCTCCAGCTCGAGCATCGAGGGCTGCATGGCGGCACGGTACGGCGGGGGCCCACCCGCCGTACCCCGTTCGTGGTGCCAGCGCCGCGGAAAGTGCGGCGCTCCCACCACGAACCGGCGCGCAAGGAACACCCGGCCTGCTCAAGGTCGGCCCCGCAGGCTCAAGGCCGAGCGGTGGACGGTTGCGCAACCGTTGTGGCGCTCTCGCGCCGCGCTGGTGGCTGGGGGCGCACAGTGGGGGTGGGCCCGCGGTGGTGTCCAGCAGAGGGCCTCGCCGCGGGCCTCTCCACGTCCCGGGCGGGAGCGCGCCCGGCCCGCGTCGTCCGGTGACCCGCGATGAGTTCCGTCGGCGGCGGCGGTCAGACTCGCCGTACCGCACCCCCCGCCCCCGGCGGGCCACCGAAGGAGAGAGCCATGCGCCCCCTGGTCGTCACCGAGTTCATCAGCCTCGACGGCGTCGTCGACTCCCCCGGGGGCGGCGACCACCCGCACGCGGGCTGGACGTTCGCGGAGGTCCCGTTCGAGGAGGCGGCGTACGAGATCAAGGGCCGCGAGACCGAGGCCGCGACCGCGCTGCTCCTGGGCCGGGTGAGCCACGACGAGTTCGCGCCGGTGTGGCCGCAGATGGAGGAGTTCGCGGAGTACAACGCGATGCCGAAGTACGTCGTGTCCACCACCCTGGAGGGCTCGCCGTGGAACAACATCCTCGTGCTGCGCTCCCTCGACGAGGTCGCCGCGCTCAAGCAGACCGACGGCGGCGAGATCCACGTGCACGGCAGCGCGACCCTGGCGCAGGGCCTGGCGGCGGCCGGCCTCGTCGACCGCTACCACCTCCTCACGTTCCCCGTCGTGCTCGGCGGCGGCAAGCGCCTCTTCCCCACCGACGGCCCGGGGGCGACGACGCCGCTGCGGCTCGTCGAGCACGCGGCGTACGCCAACGGCGTGCAGCTCTCGGTGCTCGAGGTGCAGCACTGACCGCAGGACGGGCCTGACGCGGCACGGGCCGTTCACCTGCGCGTCGCTCGGTGAGAACAGGTCTCACGGAAGCCTCACGGTCGCCTCATCCGGCGCCCCCAGGCTCCTCGTCATGACCACCCTCGCCGCGCCCTCCGCCGCCGCCGACCGGACCGTCCGCACCCTCGACCCGCGCCGCCTGCGCGCCGCCAAGCTCGCCTACACGACCCGCCACGTGGCGGGCGACGTCGCGACGAGCGGCACCGGCTACTCGCTCGTGTCGGGGGCCGGCGTCGTCCCCCGCGCCGGCGACGTGGTGCTCGCCCGGGTGACGTCGATCGGCAAGCACACCCGCCTCGAGGGCCCCGGCTCGCGCCGCCAGCTGCTCTTCCCCGGCGACGAGGTCGTGGTGGCGTACGGCGCGCGCTACGCCCCCGACCAGTTCCTCGCCGAGGTGCCGGGCGACCTCGGTCCCTGCCACCTCGTCGCGGCCGGCGGCCTCGCGGGCACCGTCGTCGAGCAGCACGCGGCGATCGCCGAGGCCACCGCGATCGAGCCGCTGGGACTGCTGGCCGACGCCGAGGGCGTCGTGACCCTGGCGCGGACCGCGCCGTACGGCGTGGACGCCCGCGGGCGCCTCGGCGACCGCCCCGCCGGCGGCCCGCTGGTCGTCGCCGTGCTCGGCACGTCCATGAACTCGGGCAAGTCGACGACGCTCGCGTGCCTCGTCAACGGGCTGACCGCGGCCGGCCTCGTGGTCTCCGCCGGCAAGGCGACCGGCACGGGCGCGGGCAACGACGCCCACCTGTTCCGCGACGCGGGTGCCACGCGCGTCCTCGACTTCACCGACTTCGGCCTGCCCAGCACCTACCGGCTGCGTCCCGCCGAGGTGCGCGGGCTGTGGAGCGCGCTCGTCGACGAGCTGGCGCTGGACCGCCCCGACGTGGTCGTCGTCGAGCTCGCCGACGGGCTCTACCAGGGCGAGACCTCCGCGCTCGTGGCCGACCCGTCGTTCGCGACCGAGGTCGACGCCGTGCTGTTCGCCGCCCAGGACGCGATGGGCGCGGTCGCCGGCACGACGGTGCTGCGCGAGCACGGCCTGCCGGTGGCCGCCGCGTCGGGTGTCGTCACCTCCAGCCCGCTCGCGACCGGCGAGACGCGCCGCGCGCTGGCCGCGGCCGACGTGCCGGTGGTCGGCACGTTCGACCTGTGCGACCCCGCCGTCGCGACGCGCCTCGTGCGCGCCCGCGCCGCGGCGTGAGCCCCACGACCCGGCCGACGGCGCCGTCCACGGCCCCACCCCCGCGGCTCCCGGCGCTGCTCGTCGGGCGGCGGCGGGGGCTGGTGGGGCTGCTCGTCGCCACAGCCACGACCCAGGCCGCGCTGACGGTCGCCGTCGCCCTCCTCGTCGGGGCGCTCGTCTCCGCGCCCCCGGGCGGGACGACGCCCGTCGCCGCCGGGCTCGTCGTCGTGCTCGCCGCGGCGGGGGGCACGGCGTACGGCGCGCGCGTGCTGGCCGAGCGGCTGGGGCAGGACTACGTGCACGAGCTGCGGGGCCGCCTCGTCGGCGCCGCGCTGCGGGGCGCCGGCGCCCGCTCGCTCGGCATCACGATCGCGCGCACCACCAACGACCTGACGGCGGTGCGGGGCTGGGTCGCGGAGGGCATCGCGCCGCTCGTGGCCGCGGTGCCGCTCGTCGCGGGCTCGCTCGGCCTGCTGGCGGCGCTGCACCCCCGGCTGGCGCTGGCCGCCGGCGTACCGCTCGTGCTCCTCGTCGCCGCCCTGCTCGCGGTGACGCCCCACGCCTACGAGCGGGCCGCCGCGCTCCGACGGCAGCGGGGTCGGCTCGCAGGGCGGGTCACCGACAGCCTCCGCGCCCGCGACGGCATCGTGGCCGCCGGCGGCGAGGAGCGCGAGCTGCGCCGCGTCGCCCGCGACAGCCGGCGGGTCGGTACGGCGGCCGTCGCCCGCGCGCGCACCGCCGGGCTGCTCCAGGCCGCGTGCCTCGTCGCCGGC
>NZ_JAHWBL010000048.1:0-26416 GCF_029493445.1 Nocardioides sp. ChNu-99
TCGGGGTCGCGGGCGCGGTCGGACGGCGGCGGGGGGGAGGTCGAGGTCGTCATCGGCACTCATGCTGCAACTCGACGGGCGGTCGCGGCGATTCCTCGCCGCCCCGGTGACCTGCACCACCGGTCGGCGCCCGGGCACCCGTGCCGTGCCTCATCCCGCGAGGTGGCCCCACCGGGCGGACAGCTCCGCCCACGGCCCGTCCGCGACCACCGCCCCGTCGACGAGCACGACGACCCGGTGCGCCTGCACGAGCGCCGCGCGCTTCGAGGTGGCGCCGAGCACCGTGGTGCCCTGCGCACGCAGCCCCCGCCACAGCTCGACCTCCGTGCGGGCGTCGAGCGCGCTCGACACGTCGTCGGCGACGAGCAGCTCGGGCTCGCAGGCCAGCGCGCGGGCCAGGGCCAGGCGCTGCACCTGCCCCCCGGACAGGCGTACGCCGCGGTGCCCGACCAGCGCGTCCGGTCCGCCCGCCGCCTCGACGTCGGCCCCCAGGCGCGCCGCCGTCACCGCCGGGCCGACGGCCCGGTCGTGGTCGAGCCGCACGTTGTCGTCGAACGTGCCCGACAGCACGCGCGGCACCTGGGCGACGTGGGCCACCTGCGCGGGGCGCAGGAAGTGCTCCGGGTCGGTGACCGGGCGGCCGTTCCACCGCAGCGTGCCCGTGTGGTCGACGAGGCCCGCCACGGCTCCCAGCAGGCTCGACTTCCCGGACCCCACCTGGCCCAGCAGCAGCACCAGCTCACCGGCCCGCACCGTGAGGTCGACGTCGACGACGCCGCGCGTGCCGTCGTCGTGGACGGCCGCGAGCCCCTGCAGCTCGAGGGTGCGCAGCGGCTCGCGGACCACGGGCGGCGGCGGGGGCGCCGTACCCCGCACGAGGTCGACGCCCGGCGGGAGCCGCACGAGGTCCACCCCGCCGGCGAACCGGCTCGTGGCACGCTGCCACGCCCGGGTGCCGGGGGCCTCGGTGATCACCCACCCGGCGACCAGGCCGAAGTAGTCGAAGCCGGTGACGGCCGCGGACACCAGCAGCGCCGTCGCCAGGTCCCAGCCCCCGGCGAGGTGGATGCCCCAGGCGGCCACGACCCCGCCCTGCACCACGACGAGGGGCACGCCGTCTAGCGCGGCCTGCACCCGGTGCTCGCGCACGGCGGCGTCCACCCGCCCCCCGTCGACCGCGCGCAGGTGGCGCTGCACGGCCGGCGTGGCGGCGGCGAGCTTGACCGTGCGTGCGGCGTCGAGCGCCGAGACGAGCGAGCGCCCGAAGCCCGCGCGGGCGGTGGCCGCAGCCGCCGCCGACCGCCCGGCCAGCGGGCGCCCGAGCGAGGACGCGAGCGACGAGGCCACCATGACGGCCAGGAGCACGGCGCCCGCCAGCAGGCTCCCGCCGAGCACGGTGGTGACGACCACGATGACGAGGGCGTTGACGAGGTCGACCCAGCGGTCGGCGTACCGGGCGTAGCGGTCGGCGTCGAGGGCGCGGCCCGCCACCTCCCCGGGCGGCGTGCGCGGCAGGCGCTCCTGGGCGGTCTGCCCGAGGAGCACCGTCGTGCGGACCCGCAGCAGCACCTCGATCCACCAGCGGGGGTAGCGGCGCACGGCGTCGGTGAGCAGCAGCGGGCCGGCGAGCAGGCTGACGACCAGCAGGGCCACCAGCAGCCACGGGACCCCGCCGCCGTCCCCGGCCACGTCCTGCACGACCCGGCCCCACAGGAACGCGCTGACCGCGCCGAACGCCCCCGTCAGCGCGGACAGCAGGAAGAGGACCGCCGCGAACAGGCCCCAGGCCGGCCGCACCGCGATCGCCGACAGGATGCCGCGCGCCAGGCTCGGCCCCTCGCCGGGCTCGGGCCGTCCCAGCGGCTCCCCCTGCCGTCGTACGCCGCCCACCGGGGCGGGTGCGACGTCCGGCGTGGCCACCCCGACCGCCCCCTCGGCCGCCCCCTCCTGGGGCACCGTCTCCTGCTCCGTCTCCTGCACCGTCTCCTGCGCCGCCTCGAGCAGGTCGTGGAAGGGCCCGGGCTGCCGGGCGAGCGTGCGCCGCTCCCCCTGCTGCACGACACGGCCACGCTCGAGCACGGCGACGAGGTCGGCCCGCGCGATGGTGGAGAGCCGGTGGGCCACCAGCAGGCCGGTGCGGCCCGCGAGCAGCCGGTCGGCGGCGCGCACGACGGTCTCCTCGGTCACCGGGTCCATCCGCGCCGTCGCCTCGTCGAGCACGACGACGCGCACGTCACGCACGAGCAGCCGCGCGAAGGCGACGAGCTGCTCCTCGCCCGCCGACAGGCTCGTGCCACCGGGGCCCAGGGGCGTGTCGAGGCCCGCGGGCAGCCCGGCCACCCAGGCGCCGAGACCGAGCTCGTCCACCGCCGCCTCAAGCTGCCGGCGCGGGACGTCGGCGAACAGCGCGATGTTCTCGGCCAGCGTGCCGGCCAGGATCTCGGTGCGCTGCGTGACGACGCCGACCCGGCGGCGCAAGTCCTCCAGGTCGAGGTCGCGCACGTCCGCGCCGCCGAGCAGCACGCTGCCCCGCGGCGGCTCGTGGGCCCGCGAGACCAGGGCCGCGAGGGTGGACTTGCCGGAGCCGGAGCGGCCCACCAGCGCGCACGTGCGCCCCGTCGGCACGCGCAGGGAGACGTCGGCGAGGGCGAAGGTGCCCTCCTCGTAGGCGAACGTCAGGTGGCGCAGCTCGAGGTCCGCCTCGGCGGGCACCGGGGCGCCGCCCTCCGGCTCCCGCTCCGCACCCAGCAGCTGTCGCAGCCGCACGAGCGCACCGAGGCCGGCCTGCAGGTCGGGGATGTGGCGCGCCATCTGGTCGACCTGGCCGACGAAGGTGGTCGTGACGAGGAAGAGCGTGACGACCCGACCGACCGAGAGGGAGTCGTCGACGACGAGCGCGACGCCGGTGATCGCCGTGCCGGCCAGCAGGGCGTGCAGCAGCACCCCGTGCGCAGCGCGATCGCGGCCTGGCTGGCCACCACCGCGGCCATCGTGCGGTGCACCCGCGCGGCCAGCTCGCTCGTGCGGCGCAGCACGTGGGCCTGGCCCAGCGAGGTGCGCAGGTCGTCGCGGGCGGCGACGCCCTCCTCGAAGGCGGCGGCGTGGTCGGTCCAGGCGACCTCCTCCTCGACCTTCCGGCGCGTCAGGTCGGCCAGCAGCGGCCGGACGGAGAGCACCGCGAGCGTGCCGACGAGCGGGAACAGGAACCAGGCCGGCCACCACGTCAGCCCGGCGACGACCCACATGGGCAGCGCGGCGAAGACGGTCCGCAGCGCCTCCCAGACCTGGCGGCGCACCAGCGTGCCGACGTCGTGGGTGTCGTCGTCCACCCGGTCGAGCACCTCGCCCACCGCCTGCTCCGACAACGTCGCGAGCGGTTGGTGGAGCGCGGCGTCGAGGAGGTCGTCGCGCAGTCGGCCCTCGGCGCGGTCCGCCACACCGGCCCACAGCACGCGACCCACGGAGTCCAGCGCCGCGCCGCCCACCAGGCAGGCGGCCAGCAGCGCCAGCAGCACGCCGCTCGGACCCGCCGCGAGGCGTCCGGCGACCACCGTGCCCAACGTCTCCCCCACCGCGCCGAGGAACGAGAGCGCGAGGGCGACCACCGTGGCGGGCGCCCGCAGCCGGCGCGCGTCGACCGTGCGGGACACGGGCGCCCGGCTCCCGCCCCGCGAGCGCGACCGACCGGACGCGGGGCCCGGGGACCGGTCGGGCGCGGGACCACCGGGGTCGCCGGGGTGGCCGGGACCGCCGGCGGGGCGACCCGGGTGGGTCGCGGGAGGGGAGGTGGAGGTGTCGGCGCCGCTCATGTCGGGTCGACCGTAGGCGGGAGCACCGACGCTCCGCCTCCCCTTTTCGACCCGCCGGCCCACCCAGCGGCTCAGCAGACGGTGGTGAGCTCCTGGACCGCCGTGTCGAGCTGCGCCTCGGCCTCGGCGACCGCCTGCTGGTCGACGGTCCCGTCAGCGGCCGCGCGGGCCTGGGTGACGAGGGCGTCGAGGGCGGTGCGCGCGTCCTCCACGTGGCCGCGCAGCTCGCCCGAGAGGCCCTGCTCGGCGGTGGCGAGACCGTCGCGCAGGGCGGTCAGCTCGCGCTCGGCGCCGGCGGGGTCGACGCCCAGCTGGTCGGCGGCCGCGTGCGCCTGACCGGTGACGCCGTCGACGGCGTCCTGCGCGAGGCTGCAGCCGGCGTCGGAGGCGGCGTCGCGGACGGCCGTCTCGACCTCGGAGCACCCGGCGAGGGCGACGAGGCCCAGGGCCAGGGCGGGCAGGAACGGGGCGGTACGACGCAGGCTCACCCGGCCATCATCCCCGACCGCTCCAGCCCGGACGCACCACCGGGTGCGGCCCGCGGCTGCGGACCGCACCCGGTGGAGTGCGTCGTACGGCGCCCCGGAGGGCTGCCGGGGACGGGTCAGAGCGTCGCGATCGCGGCGTTCAGCGTCGTGCTGGGGCGCATGACGGCCTCGGCCTTGGCCGGGTCGGGACGGAAGTAGCCCCCGATGTCGGCCGGGCTGCCCTGCACCGCCGCCAGCTCGCCCACGATCTTCTCCTCGTCGGCGCGCAGCGACGTGGCGAGGGCGGAGAACGCGGAGGCCAGCTCGGCGTCCTCGCTCTGCGCGGCCAGCTCCTCGGCCCAGTACAGCGCCAGGTAGAAGTGCGAGCCGCGGTTGTCGATCCCGCCGACCCGGCGGGTGGGCGACTTGTCCTCGTTGAGGAACGTGCCCGTGGCGCGGTCGAGGGTGTCGGCCAGCACCTGGGCGCGGGCGTTGCCGGTCGACGTGGCCAGGTGCTCGAAGGAGGCCGCCAGCGCGAAGAACTCGCCGAGGCTGTCCCAGCGCAGGTAGTTCTCCTTGACCAGCTGCTGCACGTGCTTCGGCGCGGAGCCGCCGGCGCCGGTCTCGAAGAGGCCGCCGCCGTTCATCAGCGGCACGACCGAGAGCATCTTGGCCGACGTGCCGAGCTCGAGGATCGGGAACAGGTCGGTGTTGTAGTCGCGCAGCACGTTGCCGGTCACCGAGATGGTGTCCTCGCCGCGGCGGATGCGCTCGAGCGAGTACGCCGTCGCCTCCGCCGGCGCCATGATCTCGATCGTCAGGCCCTCGGTGTCGTGCTCGGGCAGGTACTTCTCCACCAGCGCGATGAGGTTGGCGTCGTGGGCGCGGGTCTGGTCGAGCCAGAACACGGCCGGGGCGCCGGTGGCGCGGGCGCGGGTCACGGCCAGCTTCACCCAGTCGCGGATGGGCGCGTCCTTGGTCTGGCAGGCGCGCCAGATGTCGCCCGGCTGCACGTCGTGGCTCAGCAGCACCTCGCCCGCGCCGTTGCGCACCTCGACGGTGCCGGCGGCCGGGATCTCGAAGGTCTTGTCGTGGGAGCCGTACTCCTCCGCAGCCTTCGCCATCAGGCCCACGTTGGGCACCGAGCCCATGGTCGCGGGGTCGAAGGCGCCGTTGGCCCGGCAGTCGTCGATGACGGTCTGGTAGACGCCTGCGTAGGACGAGTCGGGGATCACCGCGAGGGTGTCGGCCTCCTCGCCGTCCGGGCCCCACATGTGACCCGACGTGCGGATCATGGCCGGCATGGACGCGTCGATGATGACGTCGCTCGGCACGTGCAGGTTGGTGATGCCCTTGTCGGAGTCCACCATCGCCAGCGCCGGGCCGTCGGCCAGTCCCTGCTGCACGGCGGCCTTGATGGCCTCGCCCTCGGGCAGGCTCTCGACGGCGCTCAGCAGGCCGCCGAGGCCGTCGTTCGGGGAGATGCCCGCGGCCCGCAGCTGCTCGCCGTACTGCTCGAAGAGGGTCGGGAGGAACGCCTGCACGACGTGGCCGAAGATGATCGGGTCCGAGACCTTCATCATCGTGGCCTTGAGGTGGGCGGAGAAGAGGATGCCCTCGGCCTTGGCGCGCGCGACCTGCTCGGCGAGGAAGCGGCGCAGCGCGGCGACGTCCATGAAGGTCGCGTCGACGACCTCGCCCGCGAGGACCTCCACCGCGTCCTTGAGCACGGTCTCGGACCCGTCGGTGCCGACGTGCACGATCTGCAGCGTGTCGTCGGCGGGGATGACGACCGACTTCTCGTTGGAGCGGAAGTCGTCCTTGCCCATCGTCGCGACGTTCGTCTTCGAGTCCGCGCTCCACGCCCCCATGCGGTGCGGGTGGGCCTTGGCGTAGCCCTTGACCGACGCGGGCGCGCGGCGGTCGGAGTTGCCCTCGCGCAGCACGGGGTTCACGGCGGAGCCCTTGACCTTGTCGTACTTGGCGCGGATCTCCCGCTCCTCGTCCGTGGTCGGGTTCTCCGGGTACGCCGGCAGGTCGTAGCCCTGCTCCTGCAGCTCCTTGACCGCGGCCTTCAGCTGCGGGATGGAGGCGGAGATGTTGGGCAGCTTGATGATGTTGGCCTCGGGCTGCGTGGCCAGCTGGCCCAGCTCGGCGAGGGCGTCGTCGAGACGCTGCTCCTCGGTCAGGCGCTCGGGGAACTGGGCGATGATGCGGCCCGCCAGCGAGATGTCGCGCGTCTCCACGTCCACTCCCGCGGTCGCGGCGTAGGCCTCGACGATCGGCAGGAAGGAGTACGTCGCGAGCAGCGGCGCCTCGTCGGTGTGGGTGTAGATGATCTTGGCCATGGGCGTGGTCGACTCCTGAGCTCTCGAGGCGGTCGGAAGAATCTCTCGACGTCAAGATACCTGACGCGCACTGGCACCTGACGCCCGGTGGCCAGCGTCGCAGGTCGCCCCCGAGGTGTCACGGCCCCCGCAGCGTCCAGGTCGCTCCGGGCTCGTCGAAGCGGGCCAGGCCGACGCCGCGGGCCAGGAGCTCCTCGCCGCGGCGGGCGGCGCGGGGCCGGCCCTCGTCCCGCGTCGGGCCACCGGTCGTGACCTCGAGCAGCAGCACCTCGAGGTCCTGGCCGGCGACCGGGGCGACCTCCCCCACCTCCCGCACGCGCACCCGCTCCGCGGCCAGGCCCGGCACGGCCAGGCGCACGTAACCGTCCCCCACCCGCGGCACGCCGGTGACGACCAGGCCCGCCTCGGCCCCGTCGACGCCGGCCTCCCAGCGCGACCCGTCGGCGAGGGTGCCACCGACCAGCCAGACGTTGCGCCGACGGTCCTGCGCGAACCACGACGTGCGCTCCGACGGCAGCGCCCGCGTGCCCCACGTGGCGGCGACCGCCTCGGTGCGCACGCCGGTCGCGGGCACGCCGCCGACCCGCTCCGGGGCGCCGCCGACCGTGCGCCGGAGCCGCCGGCCCGTCGCGTCGCCGTACACCCGGGTCGTGCCGCCCACCAGCGGCCACCACGGGTTGTCGACGTCGGCCACGAAGTCGGCCGGGTCGGGCGTCGGCGTGGGCACCGTCAGCTCGTCGACCCCGGACGGCGGGGCCGTCGCCGGACCAGTCCCGCAGGCGCCCAGCAGCACGGCCGGGGGCGTCGCGACCGCGGCGGTCAGGAGGCGCCGCCGCGACACGGGAGGGGTCATGGGGGCCAGCATGCCAGCGCCCCCGGACGTGTGACGCAGGTCTCGCCGTCCTCCCGGGACGCTGCTAGCGTCGCGACCGGGCGCGCCCGTGCCGCCCGTCCCGCCCGTCCCGCCGCCTCGCACCCCAGGAGTCCACGTGAGCACGTCCCCCCTCAAGGTCGCCGTCACCGGGGCCGCCGGCCAGATCGGCTACAGCCTGCTGTTCCGGCTCGCCAGCGGGGCGCTGACGGGCGACCGGCCGGTCGAGCTGCGCCTGCTGGAGATCACGCCCGCGCTGGGGGCGCTCGAGGGCGTCGTGATGGAGCTCGACGACTGCGCGTTCCCGGGCCTGGCCGGCGTCGAGATCGGCGACGACCCCCGGAAGGTCTTCGACGGGGTCGACCTCGCGCTGCTGGTCGGCGCGCGCCCGCGCACCAAGGGGATGGAGCGCGGCGACCTGCTCTCGGCCAACGGCGCGATCTTCACCGAGCAGGGCAAGGCCCTCAACGAGGTGGCCGCCGACGGCGTGCGCATCGGCGTGACCGGCAACCCCGCGAACACGAACGCGCTCATCGCCCAGCGCAACGCCCCCGACATCCCCGCCGAGCGCTTCACTGCGCTGACGCGCCTCGACCACAACCGCGCGCTCGCCCAGCTGGCGCGGCGCACGGGGTCGCCCGTCTCCGAGATCCGCCGCATGACGATCTGGGGCAACCACTCCGCCACGCAGTACCCCGACCTGTTCCACGCCGAGATCGGCGGGCGCAACGCGGCCGAGGTCGTCGACGACCAGGCCTGGATCGCGGACACGTTCATCCCGACGGTGGCCAAGCGCGGCGCCGCGATCATCGAGGCGCGCGGCTCGTCGTCGGCGGCCTCGGCCGCCTCCGCCACCATCGACGCCGCCCGCGACTGGCTGTCCGGCTCCGCCGCCGACGACTGGGTGTCGATGGCGGTCGTCTCCGACGGCTCGTACGGCGTGCCCGAGGGCCTCGTGTCGTCGTTCCCCGTGACGACGCGCGACGGCGACTGGGAGATCGTCCAGGGCCTCGAGATCGACGACTTCTCGCGTGCGCGCATCGACGCCTCGGTCGCCGAGCTCGAGGAGGAGCGCCAGGCGGTCACCGAGCTCGGGCTGGTCTGAGCCTCCTGGCCCCCACCGGGCCCACGGCCTGCCGCCGCCCCCGGAGCGGCCGGGCGCTCAGGCGCCCGGCTGCTCCGGGATGTCCTCGGCCAACAGGAGCAGCGCCGCACCCACGGCCAGCAGCAGGCTGGCGTCGGTGAACCGGTTGCGCACGCCGAGCATGCCGGCCTGACCCGCCGGCAGCACGAGCCGGGCCGCGCCCCCGCCCAGCAGGGCGGCGGCGATCCACCGGACGCCCGCGCGCCAGTCCCCCGTGACGACGACCCACAGGCCGATGCCGCACAGGAGCATCACGGCGAGGTAGGCGTACCCCCCGAGGTGCGCCGGCAGGAACCGGCGGCGCGCGCGGTCCGGCGTACCGTCGTCGGCGCGGGAGCCCGGCAGGACCACGAGCCTCAGACCCGGCTCTCGGCCAGCGACACCACGTTCGCCAGCAGCATCGCGCGCGTCATCGGGCCCACGCCGCCCGGGTTGGGCGAGACCCAGCCCGCCACCTCCCACACGTCGTCGGCCACGTCGCCGGCGATCTTGCCGTCGACGCGGGAGACGCCGACGTCGAGCACGGCGGCGCCGGGCTTGACCATGTCGGCCGTGATGATCCCGGGCACGCCGGCCGCGGCGACCACGACGTCGGCCTGCCGCACGTGCGCCGCCAGGTCGCGGGTGCCGGTGTGGCACAGCGTCACCGTCGCGTTCTCGCTGCGGCGGGTGAGCAGCAGCCCGAGCGGGCGGCCCACGGTCACGCCGCGACCCACGACGACGACCTCGGCGCCGGCGATCTCCACGCCGTGGCGGCGCAGCAGCTCGACGATGCCGTAGGGCGTGCAGGGCAGCGGCGCGTCCTCGCCCAGCACGAGCCAGCCGAGGTTGGTCGGGTGCAGGCCGTCGGCGTCCTTGGCCGGGTCGACGAGCCCGAGCACGCGGTTCTCGTCGATGCCCTTCGGCAGGGGGAGCTGCACGATGTAGCCGGTGCACGCCGGGTCCTCGTTGAGGCCGCGGACGGCGTCCTCGATCTCGGCCTGCGTGGCGGTGGCGGGCAGGTCGACGCGGATGGACGCGATGCCCACCTCGGCGCAGTCCTTGTGCTTGCCGTTGACGTACCAGCGGCTGCCGGGGTCGTCGCCGACCAGCACGGTGCCCAGGCCGGGCACCACGCCCTTCTCCGCCAGGGCGGCGACGCGCGACGCCACCTCGCCCTTGATGGCCCTCGCGGTGGCGCTGCCGTCGAGCTTCTGCGCGGTCATGTCGTCCTCGTCCTCGTCGTCGGGTCTCGTCGTCGGGTCTCGTCGGCCGCTCAGTGGGCGAAGTGGCGGGTGCCGGTGAGGTACATCGTCACGCCCGCGGCCTTCGCCGCCTCGATGGTGAGCTCGTCGCGCACCGAGCCGCCGGGCTGCACGATCGCCGCGACGCCCGCGTCGATGAGGATCTGCGGCCCGTCCTCGAAGGGGAAGAACGCGTCGGAGGCGGCCACCGAGCCGCGGGCCCGGTCGCCGGCCCGCTCGACGGCGAGGCGGCAGGAGTCGACGCGGTTGACCTGGCCCATGCCGACGCCCACCGAGGCGCCGTCCTTCGCGAGCAGGATCGCGTTCGACTTCACGCCGCGCACCGCGCGCCAGGCGAAGGCGAGGTCGGCGAGCAGCTCGGGCGAGGCGGCCTCGCCGGTGGCCAGCGTCCACGTCGACGGGTCGTCCCCCTCGGCCTGCAGGCGGTCGGCCTGCTGCACGAGCTGGCCGCCGGAGACGGGGCGCACCTCGAGCGGGGGGCGCTCGACGTCGGCGGCGCAGCGCAGGACGCGGATGTTCTTCTTGCGGGTCAGCACCTCGAGGGCGCCGGGCTCGAAGTCGGGGGCGACGACGACCTCGGTGAAGACCTCGGCGACCTGCTCGGCCATCGCCACGGAGACCGGGCGGTTGGCGGCGATGACGCCGCCGAACGCGGAGACCGGGTCGCAGGCGTGGGCGCGGGCGTGGGCCTCGGCCACGTCGGCGCCGACCGCGATGCCGCACGGGTTGGCGTGCTTGATGATGGCGACGGCCGGCTCGTCGAAGTCGGCGGCCGCCCGCCGGGCGGCGTCGGTGTCGACGTAGTTGTTGTAGGACATCTCCTTGCCGTGCAGCTGGTCGGCCTCGGCGAGCCCGCCGGTGCCGTCGACGTAGAGCGCCGCCGACTGGTGCGGGTTCTCGCCGTAGCGCAGCACGGCCGAGCGGGTGAGGGCCGAGCCGGTGAACGCGGGCCAGCCCGCGCCGTCGGCGTCGGTGGCGGCGGTGTAGTCACCCGCGAACCACTCGGCCACGGCGACGTCGTAGGCCGCCGTGTGGGCGAACGCCTGCGCGGCCAGCTGCCGGCGCTGGGCCAGCGTGAAGCCGCCTGCGGCGACGGCGGCGAGCGCCTCGTCGTACGCCGCAGGAGAGGTCAGCACGGCGACGGACGGGTGGTTCTTCGCGGCCGCGCGGACCATCGACGGGCCGCCGATGTCGATCTGCTCGACGCACTCGTCGGGCGACGCGCCCGACGCGACGGTCTGGCGGAACGGGTAGAGGTTGACGACCACGAGGTCGAACGGCTCGACGCCGAGGTCGGCCAGCTGCGCGACGTGGGAGTCGAGGCGGCGGTCGGCCAGGATGCCGGCGTGCACGCGGGGGTGCAGGGTCTTCACGCGGCCGTCGAGGCACTCGGGGAAGCCCGTCAGGTCCTCGACCTTGGTGACGGGGAGGCCGAGGCCGGCGATGAGGGCGGCGGAGCCGCCGGTGGAGACGAGCTCGACGCCCGCGTCGGCGAGGCCGCGGACGAGGGTCTCGAGCCCCGTCTTGTCGAAGACGGAGACGAGCGCGCGGCGCACGGGGACCTGGTCGGGACTGCTCACGGTGGAACTCCTCGTGGGGACGAAGGCGGACATCCGGTGCGCACCCAGGCGGTCGATGCGCACGCTGCTGCACTCCCTGGTGGTCGACCACCTGCGCCAGTCGTGTGGGGCCCAGGCTAGTCGACGGCTACTCGACGGCGGGGGTGGGTGCGACTCCGGGCGCCGCGCCGAAGCGGGCGGTGCGGCCCTCGACGTGCAGCCCCTCGCGCGCGAGGCGTCCGACGGTGTCGACGAGCATCGCCCGCTCGGCGACCTTGATGCGCTCGTGCAGCGCGTCGGCGTCGTCGGTGTCGAGGACGGGCACCGCGCTCTGGGCGAGGATGACGCCGGTGTCGACGCCCGCGTCGACCACGAAGAGGGTCGCGCCGCTGACCTTGACGCCGTACGCGAGCGCGTCGGCCGGCCCGTGCATCCCCGGGAAGCTGGGGCTCAGCGCGGGGTGGGTGTTGACGACGCGGCCCCCGAGGCGGTCGAGGAACGCGGGGCCGACGAGCTTCATGAAGCCCGCCAGCACCACCCAGTCGGGGGCGTGGCCCGCGACCGCGTCGGCGAGCGCGGCGTCCCACGCCGCCCGGTCGGGGTGGTCGCGCAGCCGCTCGACGAAGGTCGGTACGCCGGCCCGCTCGGCCCGGCGCAAGCCTTCCACGCCGTCCCGGTCGGCCCCGACGGCGACCACGCGCGCGCCGTACGCCGGGTCGGCGGCGGCGTCGAGGAGCGCCTGCAGGTTGGTCCCGGAGCCGGAGACGAGGACGACGAGGCGGGCGGGCTGGTCGGGCACGGCCGGGAGTCTAGGGGCCGGGCGCGCGGTGGGCGCGCGGCCGCTCAGGCCGCCGGGAGACGGCGGCGCTGGAGCAGCGTCATGAGGAGACCGCCCACGAGACCGCCGGTCGCGAACGCGACGACGGCGTGCACGGTGACGTCCCCCGCGAAGGGGCCCACCTCGGCCATGCGGCCCGGGCCCACGGCCCCGCCCGCCAGGCGGGCCACCACGCCGAGGGCGAGACCGGCGAGCACGCCGGCCGCCCCGCCGCGCACCGCCCCGACCTCGAGGCGGGTGGTGGGCCGGACGCGCTGCACCAGGGCGACCACGACGGCCGCGAGCACGAACGGGGCGAGGAGCAGGGCGGTCGCGAGCCACCCGGGGACCGGCGCGGCCGGCGTGGCGGCGACGAGCGGGAACACCGGGACGGGCCCGAGCGCGACCGCGGACGGGGCCACGACCGTGCCCGTCCCCAGCGCGAAGCCCGGGCCCAGGCCGTAGGCGCCGGCCATGACGACCATGTTCGGCACGAGCAGCAGGGCGAGCCCGACGACGAGCACCGCCGTACCGGGGCCGGTCTCGAGCCGCGACAACGTCGACGCGGCGTCGGAGAGGCCGAGCGCGAGGCCGGTCGCGGCCAGCAGACCCGCCACGACGGTCCAGGCGAGGACGAGGGCCACGGCGGCGGCGAGGCCGTCGCGGACGTCGACGGGCACGAGGTCCGCCCACACGGCGGCGCGCCCGGAGCCGACGGCGACGCCCGCCCCGCCGACGCCGCCGGCCAGCAGGAGGGACCAGGTGAGCACGCCGGCGAGCGAGACCCCGTCGCCCGGGCCCGAGGCCAGCACGGCGACCAGCAGGGCGGCCACGACGTACGCCGCGGCGAACAGCCCCACGGCCGTGGGCACGACGAGGTCCCGCTCCCCCGCGGCGATCGCCCGGGCGTCCGGGCCGTGGGGGGCGAGCGTCTCGCCCGTGCGCAGCCCCAGCCGCCAGCAGACGACGGCGCAGACCAGCGTGATGCCCAGCGGCACCATCGTCACGGGCGTGCCCTGCACGTCGACCCCCGAGCCGTGGCCCGTCAGCCAGCCCAGCGCCCCCACGCGCAGCGCGCCGGAGGGCCGCCCGTGGGCGCCGGCGTCGGTGACGAACCAGCCGACGACACCCACCGCGAGGGCCACCACGAGCGTCGACAGCGCCGCCACGGCGCCGCCGGCCGAGGCGACGAGCACGAGGCTGCGCGGTGCCGGCGCGGCGGGCGGGCGGGACCGGAGGCCGGGGAGCACGGAAGTCATCGCACCCATCCTCGCCGCGCCCGGGGCGACGACCGGGGAGCCCTCGCCCGACACGCCGCACCCGGCTCGGGCGGGGTCGGGTGCCGGTCCCGGGCACCCGGGCCGTCGGCTACCGTGGACGCCGCCATGGCCGACTCCGATGCGTTCGACGCGTTCTACAAGGACGCCCGCGACCGGTTGCTGGCCCAGACCTACCTCCTCACCGGTGACCTGCCGGCGGCCCGCAGCGCCGTGCGCGAGGCGTTCGTGGCGGCGTGGCACCGCTGGTCGAAGGTCGCCGCGTCCGGCGACCCGGAGGCGGAGGTGCGGCCGCGCACCTGGGCCCAGGCCCAGCGCCGCGCCACGACGCGCCCCTGGCACCGCGAGAAGGGCCTCGCGCCCGAGGTGACCGCGACCCTCGAGGCGCTCGCCGCCCTGGACGGCGCCCCGCGCCGGTTGCTGCTGCTCTCCGAGCTCGCCGACCT
Source organism: Nocardioides sp. ChNu-99 (assembly GCF_029493445.1). Lineage (NCBI taxonomy): Bacteria > Bacillati > Actinomycetota > Actinomycetes > Propionibacteriales > Nocardioidaceae > Nocardioides > Nocardioides sp. ChNu-99. Next base: position 13,983 of record NZ_JAHWBL010000048.1, read on the forward strand.
CGCGCTGGGCGACGCCGCCCGCGAGGCCGGTGTGACGCTCGAGGAGGGGGCGCGCCACCTCGCCGTCGGCCGGGCGGAGTACGCCGAGGCCCTCGGCCTGGTCACGCCCGAGGAGGTGACGGCCACCCTCGGTGTCGCCGCCGCGGCCGCGACGGCCGACGCGCGGTGGCCCCGGCCCTCGATCCTGCGGCGGGCCGGCTCCCGTCGGCGCCGCACCCACGCCGTCGTCGGCGCCGCGCTCGCGGTCGTCGCCGTCGGGGCGTCCGGGTTCGTGGTGCACGACGAGACGGGCACCCCGACCTCGCTCGCGCGCTCGGTGGACCGCGACATCCCGGTGCCGGGCAGCCCGCCGACGCTGACCTCGCCGGAGCTCGCGGACAGCCTGACCGTCGACACGCTCCTGCCGACCGCCGACGTGGAGGTGCTGGGCCCGGACCTGACGTGGACCACCACGACCACGGACAACACCCCGGGCGACGGCCTCGTGCTGCCGTGCCAGGAGGCGCGGTACGCCGACACCGACGGGCTCGCCGGCTTCGTGCGCACCTTCCGGGCCACCACCACCGACGGCCGGTTGCTCCAGGCGTTCCAGGCCAGCGAGCTCTCGCGGTCGGCCGAGGCCGCCGGCGGTGCCTACGGCGAGTGGGCCTCGTGGCTCGCGGGCTGCTCGATCCCGCGCACGCAGCTCGTGGCGACGTACGCCGTGGAGGGCGTCGGCGACGAGGCCGTCGCCTTCGTGCTGCGGCGCAGCGGCGAGGAGGCCGGCATCGTCACGGCCGGCGTGGCCCGCACGGGCGACATCACCACCGTCACCGTCGCGGACGTCGCCGGCGCGGAGGAGGACGCGGGCCCGACCGTGGCGAACCTGCTGGCCACCGGCGTCAACCGGATCTGCGAGACCGAGGGCGGCGGGGAGTGCGCGAGCGACCCCGCCCTGGTGCCGCGACTGCCCCTGCCCGTCGGCGACGACCCGTACCTGCTCGACGTGGTCGACCTGCCCCCCGTGCCCGGCGTCGAGCTGCCCTGGTCGGGGACGCGGCCCGCCGCACCCACCACCGGCACCGAGTCGGCCACCGTCTGCGACAACGCGAACTTCGTCAACGCGGGCATCGCGTCCCCGGTCACCCGCACCTTCCTCATCACCGACGCCGGGCTGCCCGACACCTTCGGGCTCAGCCAGTCGACCGGCACGTTCGCCGACGCCCAGGTCGCCCAGGGCTTCGTGGGCGCCATCGAGGGCCTGGTCGCCGACTGCCAGGAGAAGGACCTCGTCACCGGCGCCGAGCTGATCGGCGACGAGACGTACGACGACGGCCGCCTGCTCGTGTGGAGCATCGACGTGCGCGTCGGCGAGGACTCCACCGTGCGCATGCTCATGGGGGTCGCCCGCGCCGGCGCCCTGGTCACCCAGGTCAACCTCGTGCCCGCCGGCGACGCGACGCTCGAGGACGAGGAGTTCGTCGCCGTCGTCGACCGCGCCCGCCAGCGCCTGGCCCAGGTCAACGCCAGCGCCGCCGCCGCGCCCGCCGACCCGGCCACCACCGCGGCGCCCAGCGCCCCCGCCGAGCCCGCGGCCCCCGCGACCCCCGCCCCCTCCGAGGGCTGAGCGCCGGGGGTGGCGGGTTCCCCGGTGCACCGGGGAACCCGTCACTTCCGGTGCCGACCTTTCCACCGGAAGCGGTGGGTTCGGTCCGCGACCCCCGCCCCCGGACGCGAACAGGGCCCGCCCCCTCGCGGGGGCGGGCCCTGTCGGGCGTGCGGTGCGACTCAGAGCGCGTCGAGGATCTCCCGCATGAGGCGAGCGGTCTCGGACGGCGTCTTGCCGACCTTGACGCCGACGGCCTCGAGGGCCTCCTTCTTCGCCTGGGCGGTGCCCGAGGATCCCGAGACGATGGCGCCGGCGTGGCCCATCGTCTTGCCCTCGGGGGCCGTGAAGCCCGCGACGTAGCCGACGACCGGCTTCGTCACGTTGTCCTTGATGTACGCCGCGGCCCGCTCCTCGGCGTCGCCGCCGATCTCGCCGATCATGACGATGGCCTTCGTCTCCGGGTCCGCCTCGAACGCCGCGAGGGCGTCGATGTGGGTGGTCCCGACGATCGGGTCGCCGCCGATGCCGATGGCGGTCGAGAAGCCGTAGTCGCGCAGCTCGAACATCATCTGGTAGGTCAGCGTGCCCGACTTCGACACGAGGCCGACGGGGCCCTTGCCCGCGATCGTCGCCGGCGTGATGCCGGCGAGCGCCTCGCCCGGCGTGATGATGCCGGGGCAGTTGGGACCGATCATCCGGGTGGACTTGCCGTCCAGGTACGCCCACACCTCGGCCGTGTCCTGCACGGGCACGCCCTCGGTGATGACCACGAGCAGGCCGATGCCCGCGTCGATGGCCTCGATGGCCGCGTCCTTGGTGAACGCCGGCGGGACGAACGCGACGGACACGTCGGCGCCCGTCTCCTTCATCGCCTCCGCGACGGAGGCGAACACGGGCAGCTCGACGGCGTTGCCGTCCTTGTCCAAGTGGCTGACGGTCGTGCCCGCCTTGCGGGCGTTGACGCCGCCCACGACGTTCGTGCCGGACTTGAGCATGAGGGCGGTGTGCTTGGTGCCCTCACCGCCCGTGATGCCCTGGACGATGACCTTGGAGTCCTTGTTGAGGTAGATCGACATGTTCTCTCTCCGTCCCGTCTCAGGCGTTCGCCAGCTCGGCGGCCTTGTCGGCCGCACCGTCCATCGTCGGCACGACCGTCACCAGCGGGTGGTCGCGCTCCGCGAGGATCCGGCGGCCCTCCTCGACGTTGTTGCCGTCGAGGCGGACGACGAGCGGCTTGGTGGCCTCGTCGCCGAGGATGTCGAGCGCGCCCACGATGCCGTTGGCCACCGCGTCGCACGAGGTGATGCCGCCGAACACGTTGACGAAGACGCTCTTGACCTGCGGGTCGTTGAGGATCACGTCGAGGCCGTCGGCCATGACCTGCGCCGAGGCGCCGCCGCCGATGTCGAGGAAGTTGGCGGGCTTCACGCCGCCGTGCGCCTCACCGGCGTACGCGACCACGTCGAGGGTGCTCATCACGAGACCCGCGCCGTTGCCGATGATGCCGACCTCGCCGTCGAGCTTGACGTAGTTGAGGCCCTTCTCCTTGGCCTTCGCCTCGAGGGGGTCGGCCGCGGCCTTGTCCTCGAACTCGGAGTGCTCGGAGTGACGGAACTCGGCGTTCTCGTCGAGCGACACCTTGCCGTCGAGCGCCTCGAGGACGTCGCCCTCGAGACGGGCGAGCGGGTTGACCTCGACGAGGGTGGCGTCCTCCTCGACGAAGACCTTCCACAGCGCCAGGATCATCTGCACGGCCTGGTCGGTGAGGGCCTCGGGGAACTTGGCCTCCGCCACGATCGCGCGCGCCTTGGCCTCGTCCACGCCCGTGCCCGGGTCGATGGCGATCTGTCGCACGGCCTCGGGGTTGGTCCTCGCGACCTCCTCGATCTCGACACCACCCTCGACGGACGCGATGCAGAGGTACTGCCGGTTGGCCCGGTCGAGCAGGAAGGAGAAGTAGTACTCCTCCTGGATGCTCGCGGCCGGGGCGACGAGGACCCGGTTGACCGTGAGGCCCTTGATCTCCATGCCGAGGATGTTCGACGCGTGCTCGTGCGCCTCGTCGGGCGTCTTGGCGAGCTTGACGCCGCCCGCCTTGCCCCGTCCGCCGGCCTTCACCTGCGCCTTGACGACGACGACGCCGAGCTGCTCGGCCGCCGCTCGGGCCTCGTCGGGCGTGTTCGCCACGATGCCCTCGGTCACGGCCACGCCGTGCTTCGCGAAGAGCTGCTTCGCCTGGTACTCCATCAGGTCCACGATCCGACCAGTCCTTTTTGTGTGAGGTGAGAGTCCGGATTCCTCGCGGCACGATAGACCCGCCCGGTCCGCGGCAGCACAGGGGTCTCGCACCGGCCGGTACGACGTGACGTCGGCCACACGCGCCGGGTCCGCGCCGGGGCACAGCGGCACGATCCACAGGTGGCGCGAACCCGGGATTCCGGCGGACGGCGTCCGTCCGTTACAGTCGGGCGCTGACCTTCCGAGCACGTCAACGCAGGCCCCCGCCTGCCGAACCGAACGAGGAACACGAGGTAGATGGGCAACCACCGAGCCGAACGTCGCGGCCCCCGCCGCGCAGGCTCGTCGACCGCCGACGCCCCTCGCCCTGCCGGAGGCAAGCGCGCCGCCCGTCCCGCCCCGCGCCGCAGCCCCGTCACGGAGCCGGAGGCCACCGAGGCGCACCCGGTCGACGAGTCCCCCGAGACCGCCGCGCCGGCCCTGGCCGCGCTGGCCGACGAGGCCGCCCGCGAGGCCCTGGTACCCACCACGCCCTCGCCGCAGACGGTGCTCCCGTCCGTCGCTGCCGCCGCCGACCACGGCGTGCGCTCCGAGGTCTCGTTCGAGGACACCACGCTCACGCTGCCGGCCGTGCCGACCGAGGCGTCCCCTGCGACGACGTACGACGTCCGCGGTTTCGCCGCGCAGGCGCGCGCCGAGCGCCGGGCCGGCGCGAGCGCCACGCCCGGGCGCCGCAAGGCGGTCCGCGCGAAGGAGCCCGCCGCCCCGACGGGTCTGCGCCTGCCGATCCGTCCCTCCGCTCCCGTCCTGGCGGGCGTCGCCGTGCTGGCGATCTCCGCCGGCGGCGCCGTCACCGCGGGTGGCGCCAGCCCGACGGCCGAGGTCGACCCCGCGTCGTACCGGCTCTCGGCCAGCAACGCGATGTCCGGCACCACGGTGGCCTCCAGCAGCGACCTGCTGACCGAGCGCACCCGCGCCGTCAGCCGCGACTCCGAGCGCGACGCGCTCGTGGACGCCGCCGACGAGGCGACCATCGCCGAGACCGAGGCCCAGGCGCAGCGCCGCTCGACCGAGCTGCAGCTGCTCGCCAGCTCCGCGGAGGAGCAGGCGGAGCTGCTCGCGCTGAACGCCTGGGTGCTGCCGGTCGACAACTACCGCCTCACCAACCGGTTCGGTCAGGCCGAGTCCTACTACGCGTCGGGCTACCACACCGGCCTCGACTTCGCGGCCCCGTCCGGCACGCCCATCCGCGCCGTCGCGGGCGGCCGGGTCACGGAGACGGGGTACGCCGGCAGCTACGGCAACAAGACCGTCATCACGCTCGAGGACGGCACGGAGATGTGGTACGCCCACCAGTCCTCGATCAGCGTCTCGTCGGGCACCGAGGTCGCCGCCGGCGACGTCATCGGGTACGTCGGCTCGACCGGCAACAGCTCCGGTCCCCACCTCCACCTCGAGGTGCGCCCCGGTGCCGGCGACCCGGTCGACCCGGCCGCCGCGATGGCGCAGAACGGCGTCACCCCCTGAGCTAGACCCGGCGGCCCCCGCGCCTCCCGCACGAACGGCCCCGACGCCTCGCGTCGGGGCCGTTCGCCTTCCTCAGAGCTTCTCGACCGGCGCGTAGCGCAGCAGCAGGCGCTTGACGCCCTGGGACCCGAAGTCGATGGAGGCCACGGCCTTCTCGGCCGCCCCCTCCACCGTGACGACGGAGCCCATGCCGAAGGCGTCGTGCACCACCCGGTCACCGGGCGCCAGCGACGGCACCGGACGGTTCTTCTTCGCCTTCGCGGCGGCGTCGGCGCGGGCGGCCGCCGCGGAGAAGTTGCGGCGCCCGGCGGCGGTGGGCAGCCCGAGCGGTGTCGTCGAGCCGCCGCCCGGGCGGGTGCCGGCCGCCGCGTTGCCCGACCCGAGGTCGGAGCGCGTCCACGACGTCATGGCGGCGGCCGTGCGCCGCCACTCCACGAGGTCGACCGGCAGCTCGTCGAGGAACCGGGACGCCGGGTTGTGCGACGGGGCGCCCCAGGCCGAGCGCACCACGGCGCGCGAGATGTAGAGGCGCTGCTCGGCGCGGGTCAGCCCGACGTACGCCAGCCGGCGCTCCTCCTCCAGCTCCTTGCGGTCGCCCAGCGTGCGCATGTGCGGGAAGACCCCGTCCTCCATGCCGGTGAGGAACACGACGGGGAACTCCAGCCCCTTGGCCGTGTGCAGCGTCATGAGGGTGACGACGCCCCCGCCCGTGCCGTCGTCGTCGGGGATCTGGTCGGCGTCGGCGACGAGCGCGACCCGCTCGAGGAAGTCGGTGAGGCCCGGCGTCACGGTGCCCGCCTCGACGTCGTCGGGGTCCGCGGAGGGTCCCGCCTGCGGGTCGTCGGCGAACTCCCGCGCCACGGCCACCAGCTCGGCCAGGTTCTCCAGCCGCGTCTGGTCCTGCGGGTCGTCGGACTCCTCGAGCTCCGCGAGGTAGCCCGAGCGGTCGAGCGCCGCCTCCAGGATGACGTCGGGCCGCTCGTCGGCCGCCACCATCTGCTGCAGCTGCTCCACCACGTCCACGAACGCACGGATCGAGTTGAGCGAGCGCGTGGCGATGCCGTCGGCGCGGTGGGCGACGCGCAGCGCCTCCCAGTACGTCGAGCCGTCCCGCGCCGCGAGCGCGGCGACGCAGGCCTGCGCCCGGTCGCCGATCCCCCGCTTCGGCGTGTTGACCACCCGGCGCAGCGACACCTCGTCGGCCGGGTTGGCCAGCATCCGCAGGTAGGCCAGGGCGTCGCGCACCTCGCGCCGCTCGTAGAAGCGGACGCCGCCGACGACCTTGTAGGGCATCCCCACCCGCACGAAGATCTCCTCGAACACCCGCGACTGCGCGTTGGTGCGGTAGAAGACCGCGACGTCGGCGGGGCGCACCCCGTGGTCGTCGGTGAGGGTGTCGATCTCGTCGGCGACGAAGCGGGCCTCGTCGTGCTCGTCGTCCGCGACGTACCCCACGATCGGCTCGCCGTCGCCCGCGTCCGACCACAGCCGCTTGGGCTTGCGGCCCTCGTTGTTGCCGATCACCGCGTTGGCGGCGGTGAGGATGGTCTGCGTCGAGCGGTAGTTCTGCTCGAGCATCACCGTCGTGGCGTCGGGGAAGTCCTGCTCGAAGTCGAGGATGTTGCGGATGTTGGCCCCGCGGAACGCGTAGATCGACTGGTCGGCGTCGCCCACCACCATCAGCTCGCTGGGCCCGACGCGCTCCCCCGCCGAGCCACCGACGTCGCCCGGCACCGGCGTGCCGGAGTCGCGCGCCGCCTCCGGGTCGTCGGCGCACAGCTGGTGGATGAGCGCGTACTGCGCGTGGTTGGTGTCCTGGTACTCGTCCACGAGGACGTGCCGGAACCGGCGGCGGTAGACCTCCCGGACCTCCGGGTACGCCGAGAACAGGTGCACCGTCGTCATGATCAGGTCGTCGAAGTCGAGCGCGTTGGCGTCGCGCAGGCGCCGCTGGTACTGCGTGTACGCCGCCGCGTAGGCCTCCTCGAGCCCGTTGCTGGCGTCGGCCGCGGCCTGCTCGGGGTCCTTCAGCTCGTTCTTGGCGTTGGAGACCCAGGCGAGCACGGCGCGCGGCTGGTAGCGCTTCGGGTCCAGCTCGAGGTCGCTGAGCACGAGGCCCATGAGCCGCTGGGAGTCGGCGGAGTCGTAGATCGAGAAGCTCGACGAGTAGCCCAGCCGGTCGATCTCCTTGCGCAGGATCCGCACGCAGGCGGAGTGGAACGTCGAGACCCACATGACGCGGGCCCGGCGACCGACGAGCGCCTCGACGCGCTCCTTCATCTCGGCCGCCGCCTTGTTGGTGAACGTGATGGCGAGGATCGAGCCGGGGTGCGCGCCCCGCTGCGAGACCAGCCAGGCGATGCGCCGCGTCAGCACGCGGGTCTTGCCCGAGCCGGCGCCCGCGACCACGAGGAGGGGCTTGCCGGCGTGGACGACGGCCTGGCGCTGCGGCTCGTTGAGGCCCTCGAGCAGGGCGGCGCGCTCGGCGGCGCCGTCGTCGGCGGGTGCGGCACCGCGCCCCGCGCCCCGCGACGGGGGCTCGGGACGGGCCTGGAGGTGCTCGAGACCGGGCAGGACGAAGGTGTCGACCGGGGGGACGGAGGGTGAGGACATCGTGGCGTCAAGGGTACGCACCGCCACCCCCCGTCACGGTCGGGGCACCCGCCCCGGGCGGCTCAGTCGAAGGTGTGCACCGGCGACCAGAACAGGGCGACGACCACCTGCACCACCGAGAGCACGAGCAGCCCGAGGAAGAGCCCGTCGGGGATGCGGGGCTTGCGGGTGTTGGCCATCACCAGCACCAGCAGCACGAGGCCGATCCCCAACTTGACCGCGATCTTGCCGTGGTCGACCGCGGCGTCGCCGGCCTCGAGCACGCCCACGAGGAGCAGGCCGGCGACGAACGCCGTACCCACCCCGTCCCGCACGGGCGGGGTGATGCGCTTCTCGGGGTCGCGCACCTGGGCGAGCAGCCCGCCGATGAGGGCCGCGAAGCCGAGCACGTGCAGCAGCAGGAGGACGAGGCGCAGGATCTCCACGGCCCGCAGCGTAGTCCCCGCCGGCGCGGCCGGCGCCGGTGCTGCCGCCGCCCTCAGCGCTTGCGACGCGGCTGGGGACGGACCACCAGCACGGGGCACGGCGCGTACTGCTGCACCCGCTGGGCGGTGCTGCCCAGGAGCACCCGGTCCGAGAGCCCCCGCCCGCCGCTGGCGACGACGACCAGCCCGGCGTCGACCTCCTCGGCGAACCGGATGATCTCGGCGCCCGGCGAGCCGCTGCGGACCCGGCGTGCGACCTCGGGCCCCCAGTCCGCGAACACGGCGGCGACCGCCGCGGTGGCGGCGCGGGCCGCGTCGCGGAACGACGCCACCTCCTGCGTCGCCGACTCCCGCGGGCCGGGGTCGAGCTCGTTGACGAACGACACCGCGGCCAGCGGCCGCACCACGGCGAGGACCGTGATCGTCGTGAGGGCGCCGGGGTCGGCGAACGAGCGCAGGTGGCGGGCGGCGGCGAGCGACTGCCGGGACCCGTCGGTGGCGACGACGACGTGCATCACGCACCCCCGTCCCGGCGCCGTCCCAGCACCCGTTCGCACAGGTAGAGCAGGACGCCCAGGCCGAGCAGCCCCGCACACCACACGAGCGAGGTCCAGTCGTCCACCACGACGTAGACGAGCAGCGCCGCGTTGCCCGCCAGCCCGAGCACGAGCAGCGCCGTCGGCGCCCGGAACGTCCCCGGGCCCTCGTCCGTCCCGCGCAGCCGGAGCGCGGAGACGATCACGAGGCCGTAGATGAACAGCAGGAGCACGACCGTGACGTTGGCGAGCGTGGTCACGAGCCCATCGCTGCCGCCCCACCCGGCGCGGTCGACCAGCGTGCCCACGCACAGCAGGGCCACGACGACCACCGCGGCGAAGACCAGGGCCACCCACGGGCTGCGCCGGGTGGCGTGCACCCGCGCGAACACCCCGGGCACGACGTCCTCGCGGGCCATGCCGAAGAGGATGCGCGACTGCGTCACGATCGCGACGAGGGTCGTGTTCGTGATCGCGACCATGGCGATGATCGAGAACAGCGTCACCATCGTGCCGTCGGGGACGGGCACGACGTCCGCCTGCACCACCTGCAGCAGCGCGGGGTCGCCGTCGGTGGCGACGAGGCGGTCGAACGGCACGACGAGCGCGGCGCTGACGGCCACGAGCACGTAGACGATGCCGGCGCCGACCATGCCGCCCACCAGCGCGCGGGGGAAGGTGCGCCGCGGGTCGACCGTCTCCTCGGCGACGTTGGCCGCGTTCTCGAACCCCGTCATGGCGAAGAAGGCGAGCGCGACGCCGGCGACCAGCGCCCACACGGGGTTGCCGTCGGCCTCGAAGCTGGTGAGCACCCCCGCGTCCGCCTCGCCGCTCGCCACGTGGGCGACGCCGATGACCACGATGATGACGAGGCCCGAGACCTCCACCACCGTCATCACGAGGTTCGCGGCGACGGACTCGGTGATGCCGATGAAGTTGACGAGCGCCAGCAGGCAGACGAAGACGACCGACACCAGCAGCGCGGGCGGGGCGTCCCAGACCGCGGCGAAGTACGTCGAGAAGCCCGTCGCCAGCGACCCCGCGGCCGCGAAGGTCGCCGAGAGCATGCTGATGGTGACGAGGAAGGTGAACGCGGGCGAGCGGAACGCCTTGCCGACGTAGAGCGCGGCGCCGGCTGCCTGCGGGTACTTCGTGACGAGCTCGGCGTAGGCCAGCCCGGTCAGGGTGGCCACGGTGACGCCGGCCATGAACGCGAGCCAGAAGGCCCCGCCGACCGCGGCGGCCACCGCGCCGATGAGGACGTAGATGCCGGAGCCGAGGACGTCGCCGAGGACCTAGAAGAAGAGCAGCCGGCCGGTGATGGCGCGGTGCAGGTCGTCGGGCCCGTCGTCCGGCGCCCGCGCAGCCTCGGCGCCGAGGGCGGCCGGTGGTGCGGGATCGGTCATCTCGTCGTACCTCCCGTGCACGGGAGCGCCTGGGGGCGCCCGATCCCTGCCGTTACCCCGTGGGGGCCCGCCCAACCCCCCGCCCGGCCCCCGCGCTCAGAGCAGGCGCCGGTCCGAGGCCCACCGGGCCAGCTCGTGGCGCGACGAGAGCTGCAGCTTGCGGAGCACGCTCGACATGTGGGTCTCGACGGTCTTGACCGAGATGAACAGCTCGCGGGCGACCTCCTTGTAGGCGTAGCCGCGGGCGATGAGCCGCATCACCTCCCGCTCCCGCTCGGAGAGCAGGTCGAGGTCCGCGTCGACGTCCGCCACCGGGATCGCGCCGGCGAAGGCGTCGAGCACGAAGCCCGCGAGGCGCGGGGAGAAGACGGCGTCACCGTCGGCCACCCGGCCGATGGCGTCGACCAGCTCTCCCGCGCTGATCGTCTTCGTCACGTAGCCCCGTGCGCCGCCGCGGATCGTGCCGATGACGTCGTCCGCCGCGTCGCTGACGCTGAGCGCGAGGTAGCGGGTGCCCGGGGCGGACGTGACGCTGCGGCGCACCACCTCGACCCCGCCACCGCCGGGCAGGTGGACGTCGAGCAGCACCACGTCCGGCCGTGTGCGGGCGACGACGGCGACCGCCTCGTCCACGTCGGCGGCCTCGCCGACCACCTCGACCCGCCCGACGCCCGCGGTCGCCAGCTCGCTGCGCACGCCCGCGCGGAACATGTGGTGGTCGTCGACCACCACCACCCGCACCGGCACCGCCCGGCCCTCGTCGCTCACTGTCCGTCCTCCCTCGACTGGCCCGACTGGCCCGACTGGCCCGACTGGCCCGCTGTCGGCGCCGGCAGGTGCAGGCGCACCTCCGTGCCCTCGCCCGGCGCGGAGCGCACGCGCGCCCAGCCCCCGTGCCGGCCCATCCTCTCGACGATGCTGCCGCGCACGCCGTGCCGGTCCGCCGGCAGGGCGTCGGGGGCGAACCCGGCGCCCCGGTCCCGGACGAACACGTCGACGGAGCCGCCGATCACCTCGACGTACACGTCCACCCGCCCCGTCCCCGCGTGCTTCGCGGCGTTGACCACGGCCTCCCGCGTCGCGGCGACGACCGGGGCGAGCCGCTCGTCGTACGGCGCGTCCCCCACCGTGACGACCTCGACCTCGACCCCGTGGTCGTCCTCGACGGCCGCCGCGGCCGCCCGCACCGCGCCGGCCAGGGTGCTCGCCTCGGTCCGCTCGTCGGCGAACAGCCAGCCGCGCAGGTCGCGCTCCTGGCTGCGGGCCAGCCGCGCGACCGCGACCGGGTCGTGGGCGTTCTTCTGGATCAGCGCGAGGGTCTGCAGCACCGAGTCGTGGAGGTGGGCGGCGACGTCGGCGCGCTCCTGGCTGCGCACCCGCTCGGCGCGCTCCTCGCCCAGGTCGCTGACCAGTCGCACGACCCACGGGCCGACGACCACCGCGAGCCCGCCGATGCCCAGCAGCACCGCCAGCACCACCTCGCGCGCCGCCGCGAGCCCGCCGTCGCGGAGCACGAGCACGAGCAGGCCGCCGGCCAGCAGGAGGCCGCCGGCGGCGAGGCGCGCGTAGGCCGCCCAGCCGCCGGACCCCAGCACCATGCCGACCGGGTCGAGGGACTCGGTGCGCTCCAGCCACCGCTCCCGCTGCGCCTCGTCGGCCTGGCGCCACAGCAGCGCGACGCCGCCCGCGACGAGCGCGAGCGCCCACACGAGGGTGCCGCGCCCGACCGCCGCCTCGACCACCAGCACGCAACCGACCGCGACGGAGCCGACCACGGCGGCCTGGCCGACGTTGGCGACGTGCCGGGCACGCCGGGGGCGGCGGCCGTCGCGGGTGGCTCCGGCCAGCCCGGGGGCGCCGGGACCCGGGGCCGTCGCGGGGGGCAGGAGCATCCAGTACGCGCCGTACAGCACGACGCCGAGACCGCCCGGCAGCGTCGCCACCGCGAAGAAGACCCGCAGGGCCAGGAGCGGCACCGCGAGGTGCGCGGCGAGCCCCGCGGCGACCCCTCCGACGAGGCCGTTCTCGAGGTCGCGGCGCGCCCGGCGCACCGACGCCGTCTCGGCGCCGGGCACGGGTGCGGCGGCGGCGCCGGCGGCGG
>NZ_JAHWBL010000049.1:0-26207 GCF_029493445.1 Nocardioides sp. ChNu-99
ATCGCGCTGCGGCCTCGCCACATCGACTTCCTGCGCCGCACGATCAGCGTGGAGGAGACGATCGTGGAGACCTCGAAGGCCCACTCCCCCACCGGCGAGCGCTTCATCGTCAAGCCCTACCCGAAGAACAACGAGCCGCGCACCTTTGGCGTGCGCCAGGCCTGGCTCGACGCCATCGCCGAGCACGTGCGCGTCAAGGAAATCGGTCGCGACGGCCTGCTGTTCGCCACCAAGGTCGGGACGCCGATCTCCCGCAACAGCTTTCGAACCCACGTCTGGCTGCCCGCTGTGAAGGCCAGCGGTGTCGACTTCCCCGTCCGCGTGCACGACCTCCGCCACGCCCACGCGTCCTGGCTGCTGGCCGGTGGCTCGGACCTCAAGTCGGTGATGGACCGGATGGGCCACCACCAGATCCAGACGACGCAGAAGTACCTGCACGCCCTCCCCGACGCCGATCAGAAGAACCTCGACGCCCTCGACCGCATAGCGAGCCGGCGAAACTAGCCCCCACCGAGCAAGCGCCGACGAAACGCCTGATCGTCACCGCCGGTCACCCCTCGTCGATGTGCTCAGCTCCGGACTCCTCATCCCCACGCCGGAAGGTGCGCTCGGAGATCCGGGCGGAGACCCTTCCGGTAGCCGTCTTGGCCTTGCCGAAAGTCTCGCTGCCGACGCGTTTGGCGACATCGACGCGATCCGCCCCCTTCTCCAGCGCCTTCTCCGTCACCTCGGAGGCAGCGGACCTCCAGCGCCGTGCCTCCAGCGCCTCTCGGTCCCGCTCGATGCCGAGCAGCCCGTGGAAGTCGAGGATGGACCCGGAGACCTGGTTGCTGGACTCGACGAGTGCCGGCGCCTTGGCCGGATGGAGCAGCACCTTGCTGTTGGCCGTTCCTGCAGCGGTGTCCATCCGGCCGATCAAGCGCTGCGTGCTGCGAGAGATGAGTTCCAGCTGATGGTGCCGCGCTGCCCTCAGTCCGAGCCGGTGGCGGTCAAGTTCCTCGGGAGAGGCGTCGAGCACGCGGTCAAGCTCCAGCACCGCCACCGCGTCGTGCAGTTGAACGCAGCGGGCCAGAACGGCAAGCCACTTCTGGACCTCGGATTGGGCGTCCTTGGTCGCCTTGGCCAGGTCGCCTACCTTGCTCTTGCGCTCCAGCTTCTCCGCGAGGTCGTTCAATTGACGTAGTGCGTAGGCCTGGGTCTCAAAGATCGTCGACGAGGTGGCCTGCACCTTCGACCAGGTGACTTCGGAAACCCGACCGACGGAGTCACGGACGGTCATCGCCTCCCGGGCTGCCAGATCGACCGCGTCCATGCGTGCCAGCACCTGGTTGGTTTGAGACCGGAGGACGTCGTCGAGCTTCTCGTCGATCCTGGCGAGGTAGTCAGTGATCTCGTCCATCGTTTGCTGCATTGCAAGCTGCGCCATGATCCCCGCGGCGCCAGCGAGAAGAGCGGGATTGCTGAGCGCGCCACCAGGGCCCTTGGCGAACTCGACGAACCCCTTGATCTGCCCCTTGTTGCCCTTCACCACCCCAGTGCTGAGGCCCGACTTGGAGCTCTCGCGCAGCCCGTGCTTCTTGACGAGCTTGGACGACTCTTTGGTGAGCTTCACCCATCGTCCTGAGTTGGCCGCGATCTCGGAGCTGGCCTGGGCGACGGCGCCGCCGGCGCTCAATACCGAACCGAGTCGAGGCAGACCCAGGTCTTTCGAGTCCAGCCCCTCGGATGCGAGGAAGCGCTCAACGGCCGTGGACTCCCCGATGATCGCGAGACCGTAGCCGTCACTGATCAGCTGAATCTCGTTGTCCATTCGTCCGCTCCTCGTGACTGGGCGTTCGCGATCGAGGTGTTGCAGAGCAGAGCCTACGGACAGCGTCCGACCGATGACGGCGGTTCTGCTGGGCCGCTGCGAAGTCCGCTGAAACGGTCAACAGCAGGGTCGCTCCCCACTATGGTCGGCGAGGTGACCGCGCCACCCCGCCTCTTCCGAGCTTCGTCTGCACAAAACTTGCCCGACCGAGCCGCGGCCGAGTAGCCGATGGCGGCTCCTGACTCAGAGACGATCCGAGCGACGCACGGTTATCACCCAGTCACCACCGATCTGGAGGACGTGCTTCGCGCCGACGCCTTTGGCCAGCTGTTGATCTTCGGCCCCGGCGTAAACGACGTCGTGGATCTGGTCGGCGAGACGCGGGTGGTCACCGCACCGCCAGTCCAGTTGCCGCAAGGGGTCTACTGGTTCTCCGGCGTCGCTCCGTCAGTCGTCCTCGCCGTCACTGGCGGGACCTCGCCTGGCGCCAGCGTGGCGACATCTCCCGACTCGGTCGCGGGCGGGTCACCGCTCGACAATGCGCTCGGCTGGGTCGACGCGGTCTGGGACGAAGCCCTCGTGGTCGCGAAGCCACGTTTCGCCGTCGGCGAGGACGTCCTCGTGGACGGTTCTGGGCAGGACGGAGTGGTGCGTCCCGGGAGGCGCTACGTCAGCGGCAGCTGGCTCTACAACGTCTTCGCTGGCGGGCAGACCGTACGGCGCAGTGAGAACTCGCTCTCCGCACGCCCGACCATCGACGACGCGTCAACCTGGGTGGCTGGCCGGCCAGATCCTCCGAAGCGGTTCGCCGCCACACTCACCCGGGCAAAGCTGGAGGGCCACTTCACCGACACCATGTTCTCGTTCCGTGCGACGAGGACGTTGTTCCGGCCGTACCAGTTCAAGCCGGTGCAGAAGCTACTGGACACTGGCACACTCCGGCTGCTGATCGCCGACGAGGTTGGTCTCGGCAAGACGATCGAGGCCGGCCTGGTCTGGACCGAGATGGAAGCGCGCCGCCAGGCCGACCGTGTCCTCGTGGCCTGCCCGAGCTCACTAGTGCAGAAATGGAAGCGGGAAATGGAGGACCGCTTCGGATTCCTCCTCGTCGAGCTCGACAACGCCGGCCTCGCCGACCTGCTCGAGAGGCTGGAGACCGATCGTCTCCCTCGCCGCGTCGCATACATCAGCAGCATCGAGCGGCTCCGGGTCTGGGACGGCGTCGAGCGCGCGACCGAGCTCGGGCTCCAGTTCGACCTCTCGATAATCGACGAGGCACACGCGTTCCGAAACTCCGACACCAAGAGCTTCGAGCTTGGCGAGCAGATCCAGGACTGGTCCGACGCACTCGTCATGCTGTCGGCGACACCGGTCAATCTGCGCAATCGCGACCTCTTCAACCTGTTGTCCTTGCTTGTCCCCGGCGAGTTCGAGGACCTCGAGTCTCTTGAGCGCCGCATTGCACCGAACGCCGTCCTCAACAAGCTGACGAAATCACTCACCGATCCCAAGGCCACCAATGCCCAGCGTCGGTCGTGGCTGACCGAGCTGGAGAACGACGTCTTCGGCTCCATCCTGACGATGCGCCCGGACTTCCAGGTCCTGCGCCAGACTCTTGCCGGAGACAGCCTCGACACCGCGGGGGCGGTGACGGTCAAGCGTCTCTGCGCCGAGCTTCACGGCCTGTCCGCGCAGATCACCCGCACCCGGAAGATCGACGTCCAGGAGGAGAAGCCCCTCCGGGAACCGCACCGCATCGACGTGGACTTCGACCCAGCGGAGGCAAAGTTCTACGAGGCGTACTTCCAGTGGTGCGTCGACCGTGCCGCGCTCAGCGGCACCCCGCTCAACTTCTCCATGCAGATGCCGCTTCGTCTGGCTGGAAGTTGCCTGCCGGAGGCAGCCCGTTACGTCCTCGAATGGGGCAAACGAGATGACATCGAGTCCGAGGAAACGTCCGAGGTCCCGGCGACCAAGAAGTCGGACCTCGCTCCCGGACCTGTGCTGGTCAAGGCAGCACGTGCACTGACGGTCGACACGAAGTACGACCAGCTCGCCACGGCCGTTGCCGACCTCATCGAGCAGAAGAAGCAGACGATCCTCTTCACGTTCTCCCGGCGCACCCTTCGCTACCTGGAGCACCGGCTCGGGCCGAGGTTCCGGGTCGGTGTACTCCACGGCGGCGTGCCCAAGCACCGTCGCGAGCGCATCATGAGCGACTTCCGCCGTGGCGCGTTCGATCTCCTTCTGGCGAGCAAGGTGGCGAGCGAAGGTCTGGACTTCGAGTTCTGTTCGGCCGTCATCAACTACGACCTTCCCTGGAATCCGATGGAGGTCGAGCAACGGATCGGCCGCATCGACCGAATCGGCCAGGTCGAGAAGAAGATCGGCGTCCTCAACTTCCACACCCCTGGGACGATCGAGTCGGACATCATCGAGAGGGTCATGGACCGCATCGCGGTGTTCGAGCACTCGATCGGCGAACTGGAGCCGATCCTGGAGTCGGAATGGCGGAACGTTGAGAAGCTGCTGTTCGACTTCTCTCTGACTCCCGAGCAGCGGCGCCTCCGCACCGAGCAGGCGATCCAGGCGATCGAGATGCAGGCGAAGGACCGCGAGTTCATCGAATCGGCCGCCCCCATGTTGGTGAGCAGCGACGGAGCCGAGATCGACGGGCTGGAACGTGACCTGCTCGCGACCGGCAGGTATGTCGGCCAGGACGAGCTGGCGCTCCTCGTGGAGGACTGGGCGGAGACGTACGGCGGCACGGCACGCCACGAAGGATCGGTCCTCCGGCTACGGGGCAACGAGGAGCTGGCCGACCACGTGCAGGCGCTGGTCAGGACCGGTGAGCGGAGCGCGATCGAGGTCCAGGATCTCGGTGCACAGCTCCGCTCCGAGCAGGACATCGTGGTGTCGCTCGACCAAGAGTTCTCCCGCACCTCCGACGTGCCGCTGCTGGCGGCAACGCATCCGCTGACCCGCGCCGCCGTCCGCACGCCCGGCCATCGTCACGGGCGATTCACCCTGCTGCGGATGACATCCGAATCTGCGGGCGTCCCGCAGGGCACCTACCTCGCGCTCCTGGCGGTGGTGCACTGGGACGGCGTCCGACCGATCCACGAGGTGTGGTCCTCCAGTATCAACCTGGCCCATCTGTCGGACGCTGGTGCTGCACTGGGCTCGGCCATCATGAAGGAGCTGGCCACAGCGTCGTACAAGGCGGGCCCCCTTCGGGACCACGCTCACCTCATCGAGGCTGTCGACCTGGCAACGATGAACCTGGAGGCACGGGTGGCGACACGGCGAGTGGAGCTGCTTCAAGAGAACGACGCCTTCATCGCGACGCGCCGGGCCTCCTTCACCGACGTCCACGAGCGGCGGATGCGGGCGATCCGGAGCAGGCTGCAAACCCACATCGAGCGCGGACAGGCGAAGATGATTCCCCTCGCCGAGGGAAAGCTCCGCAAGGAGCAAGCGCGGTACGACGCCCAGCTCGCCAGCCTCGAGTCCGCTGCCGCCCCCTCCCTCACCACCGATGACCTCGCCGCCTGCGTCGTCGACGTCATCGGATGACGACGCACCCGGACCTGCCGTACGAGCAGGCCAAGAACAAGGAGTACCTGGCGAAGCTGGAGAAGAAGCTCCAGCACAACCCCCTCGTCGATGTCGCGCGCAACGTGATGTGGATTGACGCGGTCGATCACCAGATCAAGGCCAACGGCTTCCACCATCCGCTCCTGGGACGAGTCGGCTCCGACACTGACGACGAGGAGCTGCGGGACTTCTACATCGGATCGCGCTTCCTCCCGGACTTCGGCGTGCCTGTCTACAGCTGGGCGGCCCCGATCGCGCGCCTCTTCTTCCAGCCGGGGTCCGACGGCTCCGAGGACGTGGTGGTGCGGCGGACCTTCACGCACGCATTGACCGAGGTCAGCGATCTCGATGACGAGTGGGCACGCGAGGGAGCGGAATCCCCCTTCACCGCAAGCGAGTTGAGCGTCCCCGCCCCTGCGCCAGCGAGGACCACCCGCCGCCGCATCACCCCTACGCCACCGGTCTCAACCGACAAGGCAACGACAGCGGAGCAGCCAGCCGACGCCGAGGCCGCGACCTCCGACGCACCGACCATTCCCGATACCGCGACCGTCACCACACGGCACGCCGTCGACATCCGCGACGGCATGCGTGCGCAGGAAGCCGTACTGAAACGGCTCGCTGCTCCCCGCGAGGACAAGCTGCAGTCCGTCCTCGCGCTGATGCAGCCGGACCAGCACGCGCTGGTCTCATGGCCGGTCGATCAAAGCGTCGTGGTGCAGGGACACCCGGGCACCGGGAAGACCGTCGTGGCTGCCTACAGGGCGGCCTATCTCGTCAACCCCGCGCTCTACGACGAGGGCGGCGCACTGGAGAAGCGCGCAAACAAGCCACTGCGCGTGTTGGTCGTCGGACCCACCGCTGGCTACGTCGCGCACGTCGAAGGACTCGTCAAGCCGCTCGCCGCTTCTGACCAGGTTCGCGTCACCCACCTCCCCGACCTCATGGCTGAGACCACTGGCCTGAAAGGGCCTTGGCCCGGTGCGATCGGGGGTGAGCACGACGACGTCGACGCCCAGGCCCGCAGCTTCGCCGAGCGCGCCGCCCGGATCTACGAGAGCGGCCACCGGTGGCGCGAAGGCAACGGCGCTCGACGAGAGAACATCAAGGCCGTCTACGAACTTATCCGGAGCAACGGCACCGCAGACCGGCCGCTGGTGGACGACGTGGACCAGATCACCTGGATGAGCAAGTTGCCGCCGTTCGATCAGGCGTTCAAGCGGCGATACCTCCCGCTGATGGCGCAATGCCGCCTCGCCTACACCCCGATTCCCGACGCCATGCGATACGACCACATCATCGTCGACGAGGCACAAGACGTCTCCCCCATCGAGTGGAACGTCCTGGACCAGCACCTCCGGCGCGACGGCCAATGGACTCTCGTCGGCGACATGAACCAGCGCCGATCGGACGTCACCTACGGGTCGTGGCGCGAGATCGCAGACCACCTCGCGCTGACAGCCGACGAGGACTTCCGCCCACAAGTGATGACACGCGGCTACCGATCGACCGGCGCCATCTTGAGATTCGCCGACCGACTGCTCCCCGCCAAACAGCGGGGAAACCAGACCGTCCAGGACGCGGGCGAGCCTGTGATCATCCGGCACGCCACCCGCTCCAGCATGCTGTGGATCCTCGCACTGCAGGCAGCCAAGGACCTCGCCACGAAGCACGCGGCTGGCTCGACAGCCATCATCACCGTCAATCCCGGCGAGATGATCGGCGAACTCGGGCGCCGCGGCTGGCGCCGAAAAGGGAGCGGCTTCCACGTCTGGCAACAGGGCGACCTCACCGTGCGCCTGTTCGCCCCCGAAGATGCCCGCGGCCTCGAATTCGACGCTGTCGTCGTGGTCGAGCCAGGCGACTTCCCCGAGAACCTAGGACGCACGGGCCAGCTCTACACCAGCCTCACTCGCGCCAACCGCGAGCTCGCTGTCGTGTGGCACCGCAGCATGCCCGACGCACTGCGTCGTGCTGCCCGGGGTTGAGCAACGCTCAAGCAACCAGCCGGGCCGCGAGTTCGACAACCTGCTCGAGCAACTGGTCTGGCGACTGATCGAGATCGAGCGTGTGGCAGCTGATGGCGACGCCAGCACCGCGCACGGTGTGGGCCACCGCAGCCTCATTGCCCTTGGCGTACACGAGGTGGCCCTCGGACAACCCGAGCACTGTGCAGTACGCCAGGAGCTGGTACAGGTCTGCTTGCGGGAATCCCGCGGGCTTCTCGGCCTTGTACTTCGCGTCGACCACGACCCTGCGCCCGTCGAATCCGGTCCACACGAAGTCCGGCCGCATCTCGACCTGGTCGGCCTCGTCGAGGTGCATGCGATGCTGCAACGTCGCTGCGCCTCCGTACGCCGTCATCGCCTCCCGCAGCGCGACGCTGACAAAGTCTTCGTAGATCTTCCACATGTCGAAGACGAAGCCGCTGACCTCGAGATCACCGACCCGCTGCTCGAAGGAGTCGCCGGCAAGGATCAACTCCGCCAGGTGAAGCGGCGCCTGGTAGCGGGTGTTCAACCGCGTGGCCTGCCACCTCGGCAAGGTGTCTCCGCGAGCCAGCTCGCTCACGCCTGCCAACTGCAGGCGCAGACGCTGCAACTGCTGCCGGAGGGGCGTCGACAGGTTGACCATGCGGAGCAGGCGGATCGTCGCGGCCAAGAGGATCTGGTTCTCTGCGATGTCGACGGTGAAGTCGTCGTAGGTCACCTCGAGCGGCAAGCCCACTCCGTACCTGCGCGCGATCTGGTCCCGCACGCGGATGCGACCTCGCAGAACCGGCAAGCTGTCGTCGACGGTCTTGTAACCCTGGAGAAGCCCTTGCTCGACGGCCTTGCTGGCCAAGCGTGTGAAGGCATGGGCAAGCGCCTCAGGGAGATCCGACTCGACGTCGAGGAGCACGCTGTGGTTGCGCCAGAACCTCGGCTTCGTCGCGTAGCCCATCAGGAACACCAGTCGGTCAATTCTGATCTTGGGTCGGATGTTGACCTGTAACTGCCCGACCCGGACGACGCCGATCTTCGTGCCCGCTGCGACCAACCAGTCCTCCGAGCCCGGCGCACGAGTCACGATGGCCAACTCAGCGGAGTCCAGCGCCTCGGCATGAGCGTTGGACAACCGAACGACCTTCGCCGGCTCCCCCTCAACCAGAGTCAGTGGACTCATCGGACGCCTCTGTCAGAGTGACCGCCGGCTTGTCGACCGCAGCCACGACCGCGTCGAGGCCATACCGCGCCACGACCTGCTGGCCCGTGAGCTCGCCGAAGTGATGCTCCTCGAGGAGCGGCAGAATCGACGTGCGCCACGTCCTTTCGAGACCTCCAGGGCCGTGGACGGCTGGGCGCATGAAGTACGACGGCCCGATCTTGAAGTCGGCGTCCTCGATCCTGCGGTTGAGCTCATCAAGCAGATCCGCGACCCGAACTGGCAGACCCTGCTCAGCAAGCCAGGAGCGCAAGATCCCGTTGGTCGGCTCCTCAGAGGGGTGAAGGGGCAAGAACGCGAACCGCCGACGCATGGCGGCATCGACCAAGGCGATCGACCGGTCGGCGGTGTTCATGGTGCCAATGATGAACACGTTCTCCGGGAGGTTGAACTCCTCGTCGGCGTAGAGCAGCTCGACGTTCTCCTTGCGGTACTCGAGCAGGAAGTACAGCTCGCCGAACACCTTGGCCAGGTTGCCGCGGTTGATCTCGTCGATGATGAGCACGTAGGGGTCGCGCGGGTTCGCGAGGGCTTGGTCGACGACCTTGCGCATCGGACCCGGCTTGAGCTCGAAGCCTCCGGACGACGTCGGTCGATAGCCCTCGAAGAAGTCCTCGTAGGAGTACGCCGGATGGAACTGCACCAGGCGGACGTTCTCCCCCGCGACATGGCGGGCGATCGCCTGCGCGAGGAAGGTCTTGCCGGTGCCGGGAGGCCCATAGAAGATCAGTTGAGGGCGGTCGTTGAGCAGGTCAATGCTCTCCTGAAGCCACGCCTGCGAGACGTGCAGCTCCGCCGCCAGGCCGGCAGTAGCAGGTTGGAGCACGACCTTCTCGTAGACCGGCGGCGGCGCCTGTTCCGTCTCGGTCTCCAGCAGACCCTCGAGGGTCTCCAACTGCTGGGTGAGGTCGACGACGTCACGCTGCACCTTGAGCTTCGTGGCCAGCTCCGCCGGCAGGTCGGCGTAGTCGATCCCCTCGTCGCTCACCCAGGCGACGTCCCGAACCAGGTTCGAGTCGCCTTCAGGTGAGGGTTCGTAGCGGGCGTCGCCGACGAGGTTGCCGACGTAGAGCCGGCCCTGGTCGACGGTCGCGATCAGATGCCCCTGCTCCATGCGAGTCAGGAAGGCGTGGAACTCGTCGAGCTTCTCGCTCTTCACGTGGTACGACGCATGCGCGTAGTCCTCGTCGACGATGGGCTTGAGCTCGTCGCGGGTGATCCCCGGCGCGACCTGCCGGAGATTGGATGCCGCCAGCGAGATCCACCCCTCCTCCCGCCAGGTCGGCACGAGGTCCTTGCCGTTGACACTGCTGCCGCGAATCAGCCAGCCGCGGCGCGTGACCTGCGGCAGCAGCCCCGCGGCGTCGAGTTGTTCCCGCAGGTCCTCCTTGCTCACCCTCTTCGCTGGGTCGGCGACACCGCGCAGGTCGAACTCGATCCCCTCGGCTTCGAGAGCCGACCGCGGCGTCACCCCTTCGGGCAACAGGTCGCGTTCTCCATAGCCATACTTCTCGTAGGTCGTGCCGTCATGCTTGATGACCCGGTAGCCGGTCGGATGCTCGATGAGGTTCAGGTACTCCCCGACCTGCGACGCGGTCAGGCCTGCGACGGACGCGACGTCTGAGTAGGTCGACCACCTGCCCTCGCCGATCAGATCGAGGGCGGCCGAGACGATCGCGTAACCCGGCGTGCGGAATCGGCTGCGCTTCGCGAGCGCCTCAGGAGTCACCGGCGAGCCCGAGAGGGTCCGCTCCGGATCCCATTGGTCGACGATGGGCGCGGTGTAGAAGCTCGCCCCTGCGCGACGCCTACTGAGCTCCGAACGGATCTGGAAGAGCTCATCGTCCTCATCGATCGCCGACCCGTCGAGAAGATCGGCGAAAGCTTTGCGGATCGCCAGCCGATGGGGCGTGCTCACCACCGAGAGGAAGTAGTCCGGGAAGAGCAGCCACGACAACGCCTTGCGTTGTGCCGGCTCCTTGGGCTCCAGAACCGACTCGAGCAGTGCCTTCCAGCGCCGCGGCTCGGACAACACTTCCTTCCGCTCCTCGCCGTCGAGAGCAGTGACGGCGACGGCGATGCGCACCAGCAGCGCGAGTTGGAACGGTCGGCGCGTCTTGAAGGCGACTCCGCCGTTGAAGGCCTTCGCGCCGAGAGCGCTCTCGACGACCGGTGGCAGCGGCACCGGCACTGTCATCTTTCCGAGGATGCCGCCGATGAGCGACCGCTTCGTCTCTGGGGCGTAGTCAGCCAACGGCGCGAGGCTCGCATACCAGAGCTCGGCGAAGAGTTGCAGCGCCCCGTCCGAGGCGCCGGCGAGTTGATCTGCCAGCTTGTCGGCAAACGACCGCCCACCGATGTCGGGCCGGTCGACGAAAGCGGCCACCAGCTCGTCTGCGTTGGCCTTCGTCCAGATCGCCTTGCCGGGGGTGAAGACGGAGTCGCGATCGCGCATCGCCCGCAGGTACTCCCGGCCGACCGCGCGCAACTCCTCGGGCGCTGGATCGACTCCAGCGGCAACGTCACTCATCACATCTCCTTCGTCCCCAGGAGTCTTGCAGGCTCGGCCGACCCATCATCAAGACTCCGACTCGAAGTAGGCCAGGCGGTCGGCGGCTGCAGACACCAGGTCGGCGCCAAGCTCGTACTCTCCGGCGAGCTCGATGGTGAGTCGCTCCATGCTCAGGTCGAGGCGTCCGGCAGCGTTCAGCGCGAGGAACGTGGC
Organism: Nocardioides sp. ChNu-99; assembly: GCF_029493445.1. Taxonomy (NCBI): domain Bacteria; kingdom Bacillati; phylum Actinomycetota; class Actinomycetes; order Propionibacteriales; family Nocardioidaceae; genus Nocardioides; species Nocardioides sp. ChNu-99. The sequence continues at coordinate 11,337 of NZ_JAHWBL010000049.1, forward strand.
CCCGGCGTGTCCACCCAGCACGAGCTCACGTAGCGCGCTCTCCGGATCCGATGCACGCGCGACGGCTAGGTAGTCCGTCGCGGCGATCTTGGTTTCGGCCGTGACCCGCGCAGCAAGCTGGTACGCCGCCTCGGCCAATCCGCTGCGAGACGCCTCGAGGCGTTGGGTCGGGCGATGCGCGCCGTTGTAGGTATAGCGGCCATTGCCATGGAACGTCAGCAGCCCGGAGTCGCGATGGCGTTGCAGGATCTGTCGAATCGTCGCCTGGACGGTGGTGTTGTCTGGATACATCGCCTGCAGGCGTGCCTCGGCGCGACGGTAGAAGTCGGTCAGCGTGAACTCCTGGCCAGGGCGATAGAGACGCGCCAACTCGTCCGCGACCGCCTGCTTCCACGTCGTCCCGACCATGCGCTCACTCCTCGTCGAACGGTGAGGTGTACGGCGTCCCCGACGCGATCGCCTCTGCCATCCCGTCGTAGGTCTCGAGGATCAGCCGCTTCGTGCGGTACTCCCCATGCGAGATGCTGTCGGCACTCCGAAGGATCGAGAACGTGTCCATCACGTATGCGACTTCCTCGCGTCCCAGGCCGTAGAGGTGGAAGCAGGCAGCATCGAGCTCCGTGCGCGCCCGACCCCGGCCGGGTCGGTCAGTCGCATCCATCGTCCGATCACTCAACCAAGCCGCCCAGTCCATGTGGCGGGTCCACAGCACGGGTTCCCTCAGGACGGCAAGGGTCGGCAATGGAAGTTGCTCGATCAAGAAGAAGCTCGCATTCGTCCCACCGATTTTTTGACGCGCGACAAAGTCGAAGACGAACGACGAGACGATCGCTTGTAGAGCGCGTCCAGCATCGGGGTCCACCGTCGGAAGCATCAGAAAGACGCTGTCACCAAAGGCCGCCCGAGGAACGACAGTGGGGATGAAGGTACGAATATCAGTGGACCGCGCAATGCGCCGCCAGCCGAGCAACCATTCTCGATCCCACCGACCATCTAGACGGTCCTTCACCACAGACTCGCGCACCCAGTAGCGAGGCAGCACAACGAAGTTGGGGTTCTGCTTCTCCTCGAGGGTGACGTTCCGGATCGAGCCGTCAGGTTCGTATGTTGCCCACCGATGGTCGTAGTGATGGATCATCTTCGCTTCGTAGAGCGGAAGCATCCGCTCGAGCGATGGAGTGGTCATGTGGCGAGCACCCTCTCGATTGCGCCAACGACGGACTCTAGGTCTGCGAGGTCCGCCTTTACTTCGTCCACCGTCAAGGTCGCACGAGACCGTCCACGCCTATCTCCTTCGTGCGCGATCTTGTTCCGTCGGCGCGTCACGCGGTCAAGCAGAGCCTCAGTGTCGCCGCGCGCCACCTTCCGCTCACCATCGAGCTTTCGCGTCCAGGTTCCCACCCCGACAAGCGCGAGCAGCTTGCCGACCTGATTGGGTGCCGTGCTTGCCTCCTCACGAATGTGCTTGGCGAGGATCCGCTCGTTCAGTCCCCAACGGCGCCGCTCGTAGTGCTGCTCGATGTAAAGCCAATCGCCGACCGTCATCGGGAGCTGAGCAAGTCTCGGGCCAGCTGCTTGTTCCGATGTGGTCATGGACCGAGCTTTCGCAAGCACGGCGTCAGCCAGATACGTCTCGGTGGCCGCGCAGGCTGCCACCAGCGCCTGCCGGAGCAGGGGACGCTGGTCCTGCAGTCCGTCGCGGCTGAGACGGGACCTTGGCGTCAGCACGATGAAAGCCTCGGCGCTCTCAATGCAGTCGAGTTCGCTGTGATCCCTCGCTGGCAGCTTCAGCGCCTCACCAATTCGTTCACGCAGTTCGCGGCGCATCCTCCGCTTTCGCAGGTTGGTCAAGGACTCGGCCAACAGAACGAGGTAGTGCGCGTCTCGCATGTTGTCATCGAAGGCCTCACGAGCGGTCGCCTTCTTTACACCTGCCATGAGGGTCCCCTCCGGCCGTAGGCATCGAGGATGAGTTGCTTGGTGCGGTACTCGCCGTGGGCGGCGACATCCTTCTTCTTCACGACTGTGCTACACGGTCTGCGCGCGATCACTGGCTCCTCCAGTAGTCCAAGCGCCCGCGTGCGTCATCGACCAGGGAGCTCGCGAGTGGCAGATCAGCAGACCACTCGAGGACCGCCTGTTCCATCGACAGATCGAGTCGATCTCGGTCGACCAGTTCGCGGGTGGTCCGGCTCATGGCACCGCCGGAGACTAGGCGCTCGACGACGTCGAGCGAGAACTCCGCCGTCACAACCGCGTGATAATCGTCGGGGTCAATCCCGATGGTCACCAAGCGCCGCTCCATCTCGGTGACTCGCTGCTTGATCGCGTTGTCGACGAGCGTGCGCAGCTGCCGCGGTGGAGCAGGCGTTGTCGCGTCGCCGGCGACGCGATTGACGGGAACTGCCCGACTCGGCGCCGAGGTGGACATCGCCGTCAGCGCCTGAAGAAGGGTATCCACGTAAGCCGTCGTCTCGGGTGAGAGCGGCACATTCCTGGTGAGGCCACGCACCGCCGACGCGATCTGCGTAGCCATGGCCGGCCCGTTTGGCAGTCGTCCCTCCAAGATGGCGCGAACGGTGTTGCGGTTGTTGGAAACGAAGTTGGACGAGTCGACGCCCAGTTCGGCGGCGATGCGCGGGTCCGGCCAGCCTCGATCCATGAGGCGGTACACCTGCCCGAGCCGCTTCTGGTTGGCGCGAAGCAGCGGCTCGAGCTCAGATCGAACGGAGTCACTGGGAGGCTGCATCGCTCAACCTGTCGTAGGCGTCGAGGATCAGATGCTTGGTGCGGTACTCGCCCTGGACAGCGAGTTCCTTCTTCCTGACGATAGGAAACGTGTCGAGGATGTGTTCGACGTCCTCGCGAGAGACGCCATAGATATTGAACATCACGGCGTCGAGGCCCGCGCGAAGGCGGGCGCTCTCATCGGGAGCGAGACGCTGAGAGTTCAAGCGGTCGACGGCATCCTCTACCCAGTGCGCGTGCTGCCGGTAGCGCTGGGGCGTAGGCATCGGCAGTTGCTGCAGATAGTTGTACGTCAGGTTGGTCCCGCCGAGCTTTTGCCGCATCACGTAGTCGGTCGCTACCGAGGTCAACACCGCTTGGATGGCGCGCGAGTTCCTGCTGAACACTATTGGCATGCTGTGCCCGACCGGGGTTACGGGAATGAGCGTGCCGATGATCGTGCGAGCATCGGTGGCCCGAGCGATGTTGCGGAAGCCGAAGAAGCCCGTCCCTGTGAAGTCCTTCGGAAGCGCCTTTGCGAGTTCCCTCTCGTGGACCCAGTAGCGGGGCATGACGTGGAAGTCGGGGTCGCGCTTCTCGTCTGGGGTGACGTCGCGAGTGGAGCCGTCGGTTTCGTACGTGGCCCAGCGGGTGTCGTAGTGGTGAATCATCTTGGCCTCGTAGAGCGGCAACATGCGCTCAACGGTCACCCCCCCCCCGCTCGAAATTTCGCGCTCGAAGACGTTGCCGTTCAGGGTCCAGCCGTCGTCCTCGAGCTCCTCGCGGGTGTGGAACAGGTGCGAGTCGCTGGTCATGTTGAAAAGGCCCTGCATGAACTTGATGCCCCACGGATTGCCGTTCACCGGGTCGTTCTCGTTGATGAGCACCGGGACCCGCTTGTAGATGCCGATCGTGATCTCGGCGTCGCGTCGAGAGCGGAAGACCGGGCAGGTGCCAGTGTTGGGGTTGAGGAGCTTGATCTCTTCAGGTGTCAGGGCGAAGCGGACGTCGGCCTTCTTCAGGTCGACCGGATCGTGGGCGAAGAACGCGAAATCGGCGGCGGGCACCCGGTCGTCGCGTCCGGCGAGAGTCAGCAGGCAGAACTTGAACGACCGGTGCACACCCTCGAACAGCGGCTTGGCATTCTCGAAGTCGTAGAGGCTGGCCAGCGCACCTGTCTCAACGAGATCACGGAAGAAGTACTGCGTGGTCGCGTCAGTTGCGATCCCGGTCGGCACGATCAGGCCGAACCGTCCGTGGCCTGTGATGAGGTGACGACCCAGCTCGGCAAAGACCGGGTCGGTCTTGATACGGCCGCGGCCACACAGCGGAAAGCGGCCGGAGTCCGCTGCGAAATGGCGCAGCGCATCGATGCTTCGCTTAGCAGAGTTGTAGGCACGACCGAGCGCCGGGTTGGTGTCTGGAAGGTTGGCAATGAGCCGTTTCCGCTTCGCGCCGGCGGCGTTGGCGATCTCTGGGGCACGTGCGTCGAAGAACTCCTGCTCCTTCAGTTCGATGTGCTCCCAAGGCGGGTTGCCGAGCACGGCGCTGAAGCCGCCGTACCACCCCGTGACCGGGTTGATCGTGCCTCCGCCGGCCGGTTGCTCGGTCGGGAAGAGGTGCGGAAACTCCAGGTGCCAGTGGAAGAAGCGATACTCCGCGGCGAGGTGCTCCACCTCTCGCCGTACGTCGTCGTCGACGCTCCCCTCGCGGATCGCGTCGAGCGAGGCGTTGGTGGGACAGGTGACTGCGCCGTTGGTCTTGGGCCACACGAAGGCGGCGCACCACGCGTCGGCGTGGAGCTTCGCGGAGCGGTAGGCGTCGGACTCGACATACTGCCGCAGGCGCTGTTGTTGCACGTGGACGTCGGAGAGCGAGAGACCTGCGCCGGTCAGCTTGGCCGCCGCTTCGATCAGGTCTGCGTTGCTGACGCGGACCTCGTCGGTGCCGAAGAGGGTGCCTTGGCCGCCTGCTTCGTCCTTGTTGCGTTTCGCGAGCGTCGAGGCGACCTTCTTCTCATCGCCTTCGATCGGCTTGAAGGCCTCCTGCGGTAGACCTGATTCGAGGAGTGCGGGGGTGGAGCCCACGAGGGTGTTGCCGACCTTGACGTGGGCGTCGAGGAACGCGAGAGGGCGGCCCGACTCCATCGCTTCGAGCCAGAGCGAGACCTTCGCGAGCTCAGCCGCGAGGGGATTGATGTCGACGCCGTAGATGCAGGTGCCGATGACCTCCCGCAAAGCCGAGCGGACCTGCTCCGGCGGCGGCTCGGGGTCGCCGGTTCGCGCTGCGGCGACGGCCTTTGCGATGCGCCGCGCGGCACCGACTAGGAAGTGCCCGGACCCGCAGGCAGGGTCGCAGACGGTGAGCGCGAGGAGGCGCTCGACCGCCTCGGCTGCTGAAGCAGCACCCTTGACCGCGGAATGGATGACCGGGTCGAGTGCGCTGTCGAGAAGAGTCTCGATCAGCGAGGTGGGCGTGTAGTAGGAACCGGTGGTCTTGCGGCTGTTGCCGGCCGCGTTGCCGAGGTGGAAGCGGCGGTTGGCGGCGTCCCATTGCGGGACGTACTCCAGGAGCGCCTCGTAGATCGAGCCCAGTTCCTCTGAGTCCAGGGCGCGGTAGTCGACGACGCGGGTCAGGCCGCTGCCCTTCTCCCGGACCAGGCTCAGCGAGCGCACCGCCTTCAGCAACGCCTCGTTCGACAGCTCGGCATCACTGAGGAAATCCAGGGGCCCGTCTTCGTAGAGCCCGCCGATCCCCACCAGGCCGAGCTCCGGTCGACCGCCGGGGTCGCCCAGGCTCCGCCAGACGAGTGCCAACGCCTTCCACCGATCGCCATGTCGTCCTCCGCGACGCTTGCGGGCGACGCGGCGAAGCCGCGCTGTGGAGAAGTATTCGATGTAGCGTTCGCGGGCCGAAGGCTCGGCCGACGGATCCAGGAGCACTCCGCGGTCTTCGGCGACGAAGGTGAACAGCAAGCGGTAGACGACCCGTAGGAGGGCGTGGTTGAAGTCGGCCAGGGTGATCTCGTCTGCCTCGACCTTCTCCCGCAATCCCATGTTGGACGGGTGGCTGAGGAAGCCGGTGCCGAGCGTCTCGATCGCGTCGACCACGCCGACCCGCAGCTGGTCCAATGCCCGCGATCCGGCTTCGACTACCGATGCGCGCCACGCCTCCAGCCAACACGAGTCCGGCCCGATGGACTCCTCACGCACGGCCAATCGTGTGGCGTGTGCCAGCGTGAACATGACAAGAAAGTCACTGAACAGCTCGCCGTCGAAGATGGCCTCGAGGTCGAACTCTACGTAGGCGCTACCGACCAGGCTGGTCGAATCGCGCAGCAGGCGCAGCGTCGAGCCGTTCGACAGGATCGCCCACAGATGATCGTCGGAGCGGTTGAGCAGCTCCTGGACCATCGACTGCGGCGCCTGACCCGCCGCGCCCGCGACGCCGGCGGTACGTCGGTCGAGGTCGATCCGCTCACCTAGGAGGTGGACCGGCACAGAACCCCACCCGTGGGAGATGGGGAACTGCTTGCCGTCCACCTCGAGCCCGCGTCCGGCAGGCAACCGGCCGTAGCCGAACTGATCGAGCAGGATCAGAAGCCAACGCTCACGGGTCAGCGTGGTGGCCCGGTCAGACTCAGGCAGCTCGGCCAACGCCGTCCGGTAGCCGGACCAGACCGTCCGCAGGTAGGCCCACACCCGGTTCGCTGCCTCACGCACCGTCTCGCCGTGCGCCAACCCGTAGTCGGCACCCGACAGACCCTCGAGACCTGTCGCCTTCGGGTCCGACAGCCGACCCAGCAGTGACGACGGCAGCAGCCCGCCCTCGATCCGCACACCCATGTAGGCGTTGTCGGCCATCAGGCACCTACTTCGGGGAGAAGGACGTAGACGCCGAGAATGTCGGTGGGCCGCTCGACCTTGACGTGGAGTCCGCGCTTGATCTCACCACTGGCCTGGCGTACGCGGCGGTGGGAGGCCGCGATCTGCTCGGCCAACTGGTCCCCGACGTCGTCGAGATGGCTGTCCAGCTCAGCGATCGAAGTGAGGGTGCGCGCCACGAACGCTTCGGCCTGCGGCGCGGCGATGTTGCCGGTGGCCCGCACTGCGGTGAGCGCCTCCACCGCGTCGTCCGTGAGCCAGCGCGCGGTCGCGGGGGCGCCCTCGAAGGCGAGGAGCTTGGCGTCCTCAGCGACCACTGTCCGTTCGCCGGCGCGACTGGGAAGCGTGAGATGGAACCGGAAGCGGACAAGCAGGAGCGTGGTCCTCGTCGTGACGTGGTTGGTGCGGACTGCGGCGCAGCGGCGCGCCGGCCGCAGCTGCTCGGGTAGGCCCGGATCCAAGGCGGCCTCGAGGACGAAGTTGGCGACTGCAGCCACCGCTGGCTCGGTGCGATGCAGGACTGCTTCTCCCCTGCCGACGGGGAAGTCGTCGCGGAACAGCGCTGGATCGGGCATCCCTAGCGGAAGGGCGTCGAGCAGGCCCGTTGGCAACGTGCCGGTTGTGGCGGTGATGCCGCCGTCGATCGCGCGGATGGTCGAGCCGAACGAGGTCAGTGCAGCCTCAAGGAAGGTGCGCACGCTCTCCGGGGTGCCGATTCCCGCCCTGATCTCCGTCATCTCAGCCGCGACCTCTTCGGGGTGGATGGCGTTCTGGGCGTACTTGGTCATCGACTGCTTCTCACGCTCGGCCGCGCTCTCCCACTCGCGGCTGAGCGCCTGCACCTGGGCGTCGAGCCCGAGATCGAGCGTCTCCTGGTAGGAGTCGTGTCCGCGCAGGAGGAGGCCCTCCATGAGGGCCTCCACGACAGCCTGGTTGTTGTCCGGGACAGGCACGCTCACACCCGTCGCCTTGCGGATGGCTGCGTGCTTGCGAAGGAGTACGTCGAGCACGAGGCCGTCGATCTGGTTGTCGCTGCCGAAGAGGGTAACCGCGCGGACGATGTCGGATCGCTGTCCGAAGCGATCGACCCGCCCCTCACGCTGCTCGTGGCGGGTGGGGTTCCAGGCCAGGTCGTAGTGGAGGACGGCCTGAAACTGGTCTTGCAAGTTCACGCCTTCGGAGAGGCAGTCGGTCGCGACGAGAACACGGTTGCCGTCGACCTCTCCGAGTTCGTTGATCCGGGCACTACGTTCCTCTGGCGGCAGCATGCCGGTGATGGTGGCGACGGTGGTGTTGCGCTTGAGCTCGCGGGCGAGGTGCTCGCCGACGTACTCCGCGGTGTCGATGAAGCGGCAGAAGACGATCGGCTGGAAGCCGTCGGCGAGGAGCTGCTTGACGGTCTTGGTGAGGACCGCCAGTTTCGCATCGGCCTTGCCTTCCAGCTTCTCGGCGCGCGCCCGGAACTCCCGGAGCAGTCGCTGTTCGCGGCTGCTGGTTTCGGTGTCGTCGGCGCCAGGTGTGGCATCGGCGGCCTCCGTCGCCTCGTCGTCTGCCTGGTCGAGCACGACCGCTCGCCCGATGGCGTCCGCCTCGGCGGCCGACTCGACGCGCGCGGCGCGGGTGCTCAATGTCTGGACCGCGGCGCGAGGGCTGGACGCCAGGGCTCGCAGGAGGGCGAGCGCCGACCAGTAGGAGACCCGCTGCTGGACGGCGGTGCCGTCGGTCCGGATGGAGCCGCGTGCGTAGGCGAGGACGTCGTCGAAGAGTGCCTTGTAGTCCGCGCTCAGTGCATACGGCACTTCCTTGGTCTCCCGGTCCTTGGGGAAGGGCGTGTTCTCGTCGAGGTAGCGACGGATGTCGGCGCGGCGACGCTGGACGAAGTGCCGGGCCAGCAACGCCCGCCCCGCTGGCTGCTCCAGATCGACCGTTGCCAGATCGGAATGGAGCAGGCCGATCAGGTTGCGGAATGCCTCGTCCTTCCCGCTGTGGGGAGTCGCGGACACGAGGATCAAGTGGCGATCGGCGCGGTCAGCAAGCGCCCGAACCAGCTCGTAGCGTTGCGTGCGCGCTTTACCTCCGGGGCCGCCATCGGCGACCGCAGTGTGCACCTCGTCGACGATGATCAGCTCGGGCGCGGTGCGCAGGAACTCGTGACGCCGACGGTCCGCCTTGATGAAGTCGGTCGAGACCACGGTCACGGGATATCGCTCGAAGATCGTCTCCGTCCCCACGAGGCCGCGCTGCAGGCGCTTGACGGTGCTGGGCAGGACCAGTTCGGCCTCCAGCCCGAACTTCTCCCGCAACTCACGCTGCCACTGCTCAGCCAGTGCCGGGCTGCACAGCACACTCATCGCACGCGCGTCGCCGATGGCGAGCAGCTCGGCCGCGATGAGCCCTGCCTCGACGGTTTTGCCGATGCCGACGTCGTCGGCGATCAGTAGACGGACCGTCTCCTGTCGCAGCGCCATGAGCAGGGGCACGAGCTGATAGGAGCGTGGCTCGACGGCCAAGCCCGCAAGGCTGCGAAACGGTCCCGTGCTCGACGTGAATCCGATCTGGAGGGCAGCGCGCAACAGGGCGGCGCTGGCCTGGTCTCCCAGGTCGGATGCGTCAGGCGGCGGAAAGGACGCGGGGGCAACGTCCTCGATGGCCGGGAGCACTGCCGCGATGTCGTCGTCGGAGCCGCCGAGGGGCCGAAGGACGAGCAGGTCCTCCGCACTCTCCGGAAGCACCACCCACTCGCGACCGCGTGCCGAAACCAGACTGCCGGGCTGAAACGCCACCTCAGATCCTTCCTACACCGAACACGTCAGGACGCTTGGCAACCGCTGTCGGCCACTCGTCAGGGCTGCCCACCCGGACCACGCTCCATCCTCTGTCCATCAACGCATCCTCAGCTGACGGGCCGCGGTCATCTGCTGTCTCGGCTTCGGCGCCGTCGTCGACGAACACCGCGGTCGGGCTAGGCCCCCGGAACACATAGTCGGGTCGTGCGGACCCGATGACCTCGGTGTTCCGCTCCGGTACGGCGAATCCATGCTCGTTTAGGAACGCCTCGAACGGGCTGGCATCGAGAGCCGGTGCGGCTGGGCCGGTCGTCGAGGTGCGCAACGAGCTGGTGTCCACCGCTACATCGGCTCCGGCGAGTGTCATGAGAAGGTCTCGGACCGCGTGACGGTCGATGAGCTCGTGCTCAAGCTGGTTGCCGTACGAGAGTAGGCAGTCATAGCAGGCCTTGGTGCACTCCTCGGTGGCGCCGGGGGCGTGCTTCTGGTCTTCTCCAGTCATGGGATCGAAGTGCGCGACCTCGAGGGCCTGGCGCGCGGCCCGTGCAAGCGCATCTGGCTCGGCCAGGAGACGCCGAAGCACACCAGCGCCTCCCTCCGCGGACTCGGTGAGCAGCATCCGACCGCGCTCGAGATTGTCAGGGAGAAGCTCTCCGGAGAGCTCGGAATCCTCGAGCTGAAAGGCTGCTTCGATGCCCCGCTCGAGGGCGATCCGCAACGTCACCGCAACCTCCTCCGACACGCGGTCTGCGAGCCGGAGGACCATGATGTTGCGGGTGTCCTCGACGTACGGGATCACCTTCTGCTTGCTCTTGACCTGGGCCGCATCTGGGAGGTCTTCGTCGCCGGCAACCGACATTGCCTTCTCGCTGAGCCATTGCCCGCTGACGGTGTCGAGCCAGTAGCCGCGGTCGGTGGGGTCCTTTCGGCGTCGCAAACCGAGGTTCGTGACTCGGATGGTGGCGGTGTCGCCGTAGCTCAGCGCGCCCAGGAGGTCGGTGCCTTCGCGAATCTCGGCGTCGACGCGGGCGACGTGCTGACCGTGGCTCGCGAACCGGTAGGAGGTCTCCAGCTCATATCCTGCGCGCCGCCGCTCCTCCTCGTCGCTGGAGATCCGCTCACGTCGGCGGGTGAAGACGGTGCGCATCTGCATGAGTCCCTGCGAGATGCCGATCAGCTCGGAGCCGCAGTTCTCGCAGACGTCGAGGCCGGGCTGTCGTCGGTGGTGATAGCCGCAGGACTCGCAACGCCTGGCCTCCTCGACGTCGACGCTGCCGACGCCCTGGCCTTGCACCATGGGGATCTGGACGCGCGTCACCTCGTATCGCGCACCCTCGTGGTAGATCAGGGCGCGTGGCCCGAACTCGCTGATCGCCAGGAAGCGCGGGCGCTGGAGGTAGTCGCCACCGTCACGATTGAGCGTGCTCTGGCGGACAGCCGGGATGTACGCCGCGAGCGGGAGCCGCGGGAAGGAGTATCCGGGCAGGAAGCCTTCCGAGGCGAGGTAACGGTAGGTGTAGAAGTCGGAATGGGACTGGCCGTCATCTTCATTCTTGAGCAGACGGAGTTGGTTCTCTGCCTCGCGCCGGCGGGACTCTGCCGCCTTCCGTTCGAAGGGCGTCAGGTTGGCCATGAGGACGAGCCGGTTCTGCTCCGCCTGGTCGGCGAGGGCGGCTCGATAGAGACTGCGCCAGCGCTCGCACGCAACGTTGAACTCCGTGAACGCCTCCTTGACGACGTGCGCCGCCCAGTCGTGACTCCACCACGATGCGGTCTCGAGCTCGTCGCGTAGCTGCTCGATCACTCCTTCGGCGATCTCCGTGGCGCGCCGTACGGGCTCGGGATCGTCGAGCAGCTTGGCCTTCTCGGTCTTGATGACGAGGGTCGGCTGGTCACCATCCGCGTCCAGGAGCTGAGGCATGCGCGAACCGAGATCGACGTGGGTCTCGGCAAGCCAGATCGCGTGGAGGTGAGAGCGGAGCAGCGCCTGGTTCGTCAGGTCCAGTCGCGGCGCCACCACAGAGCCGGACACCATCGCGTCGGAGCGACGGAAGTAGTACTGGTCGTGGGAGTTGCCGGTGGCGCAGTAGGTGACGACCAGCGCCGGCTGGCCGGATCGTCCGGCTCGTCCACTCCGCTGCGCGTAGTTGGCGGGCGTGGGCGGCACATTGCGCAGGCCGACGGCGTTGAGGCTTGCGATGTCGACACCGAGCTCCATCGTCGGAGAGCAGAACATCAGCGGCAGGGTGCCTTCCCGGAACTCACTCTCCCGCGACTCGCGGTCCTGGGCGGTGACCTGTGCCGTGTGCTCGGTGGCGCGCAGGCCGGTGAGATCGTCGGAGACCTGGCTGTAGAGGTCACGGAAGAAGACGTTGACCCGACCTCCCTGGTCAGCGTCGACCGTCATGCGCAGCGGGTCAGCGGAAGCATGCTGACCGTCGCCGGCCGTCCAGCGCAGCGCACTCGACTTGAGCCGGTAGCCCGGACCTCCCTGGTCGAGCGGAACCACGACGTCGAGGAGGCCAACCTCGGCGAGCAGCCGAAGGATGTCGGAGATGATCCGCTGGGCGTCGTCGGTGTTGAGCTTGTCGGGGCGGTCGGGAAAGCGGCCCGGCTTTCGCAGGTAGCTGCCAAGCGCTGAGCGCCCGGAGAGGAAGAGCTTGTCGATGCTGCGCTCCCTTCCGCTGCCCGAACGAGCGAAGGCCGTGCCGACGATCGGCAGGAGCTCGCGGGCAGAAATGGTCCACAGCCCACGGAGGTGCTGCCGGGACTGGCGCTTGAGACGCTCGAAGCCTTCTTCGGACAGACAAGTCACGTCGATCGCCAGAGACCGACGGAGCTCGTCGAGGACAATCTGGCAGAGCTCTTGGCGCAGGCCGGGACGTGCCTCCTTCAGAGGTTGGTAGGCGGATGTCCACACCGACTCCTCGGCACAGATCTCCCCAAGGTCCTTGTACTCCAGCTTGAGCAGTCCGGTCTGCTCCAGGTTGGGAAGGGTGATGCGTCGACCGGGTTGGATGTCGGAGTAGAGCCGGAACTCGACCAGGTCGCGGAACGCGGCCTCGGCCTCTCGGCGTGCGGCGAACTTCGCGCCGGGGCTGGCGGCGTACTCCTCGAAAGGGGTCCCGAGGGTGGCGACCACGCTCTCGGCAAGATTGAGGTGGTCGACTTCCTTGTTGTCCGTCGCGGCCCGGTAGAGGGCGCCGCGCATCTGGACGATCTGGATGAAGTCGTTGAAGTGCCCGGCCTGGAGGCTCGCATCCTGGCGGTTGTCGACGAACGTCAGCAGCTTCCGCGCGTCGACGCTCAGGTCGCTCACCTTGCGCAAGGAACGGACCACGCTCTGGCTGATGATGCTGACCGCAGAGCTCCGCCCTTCGCGATCGAGTGTGGCGAGGCGCGTGTAGTCGTTGCCTCGCGTGGACTCGTAGCTGACCCGGCAATTGAGACAGAAGAGGAACGGCGAGGGCACGAAGGCAGCGAGCGTGCCTGCGCCATCGGGCTGCCGGCGTCCGATGGTGTCGAGCCGGATCCGCTCCGGAAGGTACTTGCGGCGGTTGGCGACGACCTCGGTTCCGTCGACCCAAGAATCAGGGAGCCGGTCCTCGGTGATCGGCTGGACCGGCCACGGGTTGTCGGTCGAGATGAAGAGGTAGCCGTCGTACTGCTCCCCGCCGCTGGCGTCCCTGTTGCGACGCGGACGGAAGGTGAGATCACCTCCGTGGTCGACCTTCCCGACTGTGAGGTACTCCTGGCCGCACTCGCGGCAGAACGCCAGCGGGTAGAGCAGCTTGTCCGGCTGCCCGGGTGCAGCGACCTGGTAGTTGGACGTGACGACCCGGGTCGCCTCGTCCTCGAGGGTCACGTAGACCGAGTCGCCCTTGGAGAGGAACTGGTGGAGGCGGAACGCGAACAGGGGGCGCTTGGTGTCGGGGTTGACGGCGCGCGACCCTGCCAGAAGCGTGGCGCGGATCTGGTCCTCGCAGACGTCGGTGGGGACGCCGGTCAGCTCCGACAGCATCGGCGCCGCGTCCTCACGCACCTTGCGCGGCCGCTGGCGAACCAGTTGACCGGTGTCGGGGTCATCCTTGAGTCCGAAGGTGTTCTCGATCCAGCCGGCCAACGGCCAGGAGCGGAGATCTGCATACCCGGTCGGGACCGGTGACCGGAGGCAGCCGGCCAGCGACGCGGGGTCCTCAGAGGTCGCCGAGGTCGCTCGCGTCAGCGACTCCCCGATGACCCGGTCCGGCGTGACCTGGGTGCCGAAGATCCGCGACGCCACCTCGGCAACCTTCGCCTTCTGGTCGGCGATCGAGCCCCCCGTCGCCATCGTCGCGGATGTGCCGACGCATTGAAGTTGCGGGGCCTTGCATGCTTCACGGACACGCCGCACGAGCATGGCGACGTCGGCACCTTGACGGCCCCGGTAGGTGTGCAGCTCGTCGAGGACCAGGAACTCGAGGCCCTTCGCGGCAGCGACGAGTCGCTTCCGCTCCTCGGGGCGGGTCAGGATGAGCTCGAGCATCACGTAATTGGTCAGCAGGATGTCGGGCGGGTCCTTGAGGATCCGCCCGCGCTCTTCGCCCTTCTCCTGCCCGGTGTAGCGCGCGAAGGTCACCGGCTCGTTGCCGGCGCCGTAGCCGAACCGGAGGAACTTCTCGAGCTCGAGCTGCTGGGAGTTGGCCAGGGCGTTCATCGGGTACACGACGATCGCCTTCACTCCGGAGCGTCGCTCGGAGCGGAGCACACGGTCGACGATCGGCACGATGTAGGCCAACGACTTGCCCGATCCTGTGCCCGTCGTCAGGACATAGCTCTGCCCGGACCGAGCGGTCGCGATCGCGTCGCGCTGGTGCCGGTGGAAGGTGAGCTCGTGGGCACCGGCGTCGCTCACGTCGGCCTTGACCCGGAAGATCCGCTGGCACTCCGAGTGCAGCAGACCCTGCTGGACCAGATCGCTGACCGTGCCACCCAACTCGAACGCCGGGTTCAACGACAGCCACGGGTTGGGCCACTGCTCTCCGCGCTCGAGCTGGTCGGCGACGTACTCCTTGATACGGGCGTCGTCGATGTCGACGAACGCTGTCGTGAAGGAGCGGTAGTCGTCGATCAGCTGATCACGGACGTCGAACACATCCAGACCACTGCTGCTTTGCGCCGGCGTCACGTCAAACAACTGTAGTGACGGCGACCGACGAATATGCCGGTTTGTCGCGTGCCGGGTCTGATGGAGGCTCTCATTCCACGGAAGGATGAGAGTCATGGCGGCACCGAGGAAGTACCCAGAGGAGCTTCGGGAGCGGGCTATCCGGATGGCGGTCGATCTGCGGCGTGACCCGGCCGCGAGGTCGGGTGCTCTGCGTCGGGTCGGTGAGCAGTTGGGGATCAACCCCGAGACGCTGCGCAACTGGGTTCAGCAGGCCGAGATCGACGAGGGGCACCGCCCCGGCGTGACCACTGCCGAGGCGCAGCGG